>QZKZ01000215.1 GCA_004796465.1 Desulfovibrio sp. | reverse complement strand
GGATGTTGACCACAACGCTGTCTTGATCCAGGTCGAGCAGGCAGGCCGCCTCATACACCCGATCCGTGCCGCTGACGTGCTCAGCGCCGGTCATGACCACGGGCACCAGTAGTTCACGACAAACCTTATAAATGCGCTCGTCGTCCGTGGCCACATGCGCGGAAGCAAAGGCCTCGCTTTCCATGGCTCTGCGGTACACGTGTTGGATCATGGGCATGCCCAGGATCATGGCCAGGGGCTTGCCTGGAAAACGTGTGGAAGCGTACCGTGCCGGGATGATGGCGTGGAATTCGGGAAACATGCTTATTCCTGCCGATCGCTTTGTTCGTCCAGTACACGCCGGATCAGGTCCGCGGCCAGAAGCGTTCCTCCTTGCCTGGAGGACACATACCCGCTGAAGCGTTCCTTGACCGTATCCTTGGCCTGGGGCCGCTCCAGGAGTTTCACCATGCGTTGGGCCAATTCTTCCGCGTCCTTGACCTGTACGGCCAAGCCTTGGTTGAAAATGTCCCGGCCCACCCAAGAAAAGTTTTTCCAGTGGGGGCCAATGCAAGGGACCACACCGTGGGCCAAAGGCTCCAAAAAATTTTGCCCGCCCAGGGGTTTGAGGCTGCCGCCCACGAATGCGGCGCGGCACAAGGCGTAGGCAGCGTCCAACTCGCCGAATGCGTCCCAGAGAATCAGGGTTCCCGGCGCTACCGGCTCGGAAATGGTAGAGCGCAGCACAAAGGGCAGTTCCGCTTTTTCCAGGAGTGTGGACCACGCGTTCACCCTGTGCATGTGGCGCGGGAACAGGCCGATGCTGGTCTTGGGCCGGGCCTGGCGCAGTTCGGCGATCACAGGGACCAGGTCAGTTTCTTCCTGGCGGCGCACTGAGCCGAACACGGCCAGGGAACTATTGGTCTTGAGCAGGGCTGACACGGGGTTGTGCGCGGGGTCCTCGGATGCAATGTCTACGCGGTCGAACTTCATGTTGGGCATGACCGTGACCCGGTCTTGGCCAAACAGGGTGCCGAAGCGGCGGGCATCGGCCTGGGAAATGGCCAGGATCTTGCGCGGGGCCGTGGCGCGGAAAAAACCGGCCATGGTCAGGTACCCGGCCAGGCTTTTGGCGGACATGCGGCCGTTGACCACGACCACGGGCAGGTCCTGTTCGGCGCAGGCCGACAAAAGGCCGGGCCACAGCTCAGTCTCCAGAAGCACCACCACCTTGGGCAGGGTCAGGGACAAGGCCTTGCGCATGAGCCGGGGCGCGTCAAAGGGGAAATATTCACGCTGGAAGCGCAGGCCGCGCTGCTTGTTGGCCGAGCACCAGGCCTGGACCTTGCCCAGGACCTCCATGCCTTGGCTGGTCCCGGATGTGGCCAGCACGTTGATCTTTTCCTGGGCCAATTCATTGATCAGCTCAAAGGCGAGGTAGGCCTCGCCGCCTGACGCCGCCTGAATCCACACGTCCTGCCAATGGGGCGAGCGGCCCCAATTGCGGTGCAGCAAGCGTTCCCAATATCCCTGGCGCATGCGCTGCGACAGGGCCAAAGCGGGCGAAACCACGGACCAGCCCAAACCATACAGGGAGATCAAGGTTTTGTGCTTGCCCGAAAGATGCATGTGTGTTTCCAGTCCAATAAACGGACTAGCCCCCACCGTGCCGGGCCAAACCCAAGTCCATGAGCTTGGCGATCAGGTCTTCGAAGCTCATGCCTACGGCTGCCGCGGATTGGGGTAGCAGGCTCGTGGGAGTCATGCCGGGCAAGGTGTTGACTTCCAGCAGGTACAGCGTGTTGTCCGCCAGGATAAAGTCGGCCCGGCTGTATCCTTCCAGTCCAAGGATCTGGTGAGCCTTGAGCGCTTTGTCCTTGAGCTCCCGTGTCAGTTCCTCGTTCACCGGCGCGGGACACAGTTCCTCGGCTCCGCCCTGGACGTACTTGCTGGCATAGTCGAAAAAGACCGAGCCCTCGGTGACCGGTCTAATAAGGATCGGCGGCAAGGTGTCCCCGCCCAGCACGCCGCAGGTCAGTTCCACGCCGCTGAGCGCTTCTTCCACTACCACTTCGAGGCTCTTGCCCAGGATGCTTCCAAGGAGTTCGTCCAACTCTTCTTGGGTCCGCGCCAGGCCCATGTCGAGGCTGGAGCCGCCCGTATTGGCCTTGACGAACACGGGCAAGCCCATGGACGGCGTATATCCGCCCTGGGGCATGGATGGTAAAAAATCCCAGCGAGGCGTGGTCAGGCCGTTGCGAACAAAAAGATGTTTGGCCGCCACCTTGTTCAAGGCCAAAAAAGAACCTGCCGGACCAGTGCCTTGGTACGGACAGCCCACCCGGTCGAGCATGGCTTGGATAAGACCGTCCTCGCCCGGCGCGCCGTGCAGGCTCAAAAAAGCGAAGTCGCTGGCTTGGGCGCGATCCAGCAGCTGGTCCAGTTCATGGGCCGGGTCAAGCATGTCCACGTGGTGGCCGAGGTTCTCCAGGGCTTGGTGAATGCCCTTGGCCCCGGAAAGGGCCACCTCACGTTCGCTGGACCAGCCCCCGGCTATCAAAAGTACTTGCATGGAGATCCACGTTCAGCTCTCGGCTGAGTTCCTGTTCAATGGTGATCACTTGCTGCTTGGACATCTCAATGCGTTCACGGATGTATTTGGTCTTGCCGTACCGTTCAATGAGGTCCTGATGGCGTTCGTCCAAGGTCACGATGTTGCGGTGCTTGACCCGCTTGTCCGCGTAGATGATGGCCAGGGGCAGGAAGTGGTTGCGCACGTCTTCCTCCCAGGGCCAGAACACGTGGTGGGCCACGCCCTGGGCGATTGCCGGGTTGCCCGTGACTTCCACGACCCATGCCCCGCCGAGCAGGGCATGATTGCCCCCGTGCTTGATGGTGTAGTCCTTGGCCAGGTCGTGCAGCAGGGCCGAAGCCCTGACCTCGGGAAGGTCCACCGGCAATCCGGCCTCTAGGGCCAACTCCCCCAGCACCGTGGCGATGAGCGCCACCTGCTCGCTGTGCTCCCGGATATGGGGCGGCATGGCAAAGTCGTCCCACAGCTTGCGGCATTCCTGGTCGTTGGGCACGAAACGTCCTGCTTCGGGGTGTTCGGAACGCGCGGGAACCGAAAGCAAGGGGCCGTGGGGTTGTGGCCACACCGAAGGGGCCAAGGGCGGACCGTTGGCTGGGGAAGGAGGTGAGTCTTTGGCCTGCATGGGACGTCATCATGGCAAAGTGGGGAAGATTGCGCAAGGCTTGCATGCTTCCGGGCCAGTTGGACCACCAGGGAAGCTGAAAATGGAGCGCGTTGACGACTTGGCGCTTGGGCCGTAAGTTGCCTGTTTCCAGGTTCCAGTCGCGGGCTCAAAGAGAGCCCCTTTTCCCCAAGGGAGGAATGTGTGGATTATACTCGCGCCTTTGGCGATCCTGAGTTGAGCAAGGGCTTGCTCGCCCAAATGCAAGAGGAACTCAAGGAGCCGTTCCGGTTCATGGAAGTGTGCGGCACCCATACGGTGGCCATATTCCAGAGCGGGCTGCATACCCTGCTCCCCAAGAACATGGCCCACATCTCGGGTCCGGGTTGTCCGGTCTGCGTGACCCATGAAAGCGAAGTGGCCACCTTTCTGATGTTGGCGGCCATGGACAAGGTAATCATCGCCACCTTCGGCGATTTGATGCGCGTTCCCGGCCCCAAGGGCGCGAACCTCAAGTTGGCCCAGGCCGAAGGCGCGCGGGTCGAGGTAGTGTATTCCCCCTTTGACGCCCTGGCCCTGGCCAAGGACAATCCCGAACACAAGGTGGTGTTCCTGGGTGTGGGCTTCGAGACCACGGCCCCGACCATCGCCGCCACCATCCAGATGGCCAGGGAGCAGGGCCTGGACAATTTCCTGGTGCTCTGCTTCCACAAACTGGTGCCGCCCGCACTCAAAGGCTTGCTCGCAGACCCCGAGGCAGCGGTGGATGGATTTATCCTGCCAGGCCATGTCTCGACCATCATCGGCCTGGAACCCTACCAATTCCTGGCCAAGGAATACAATGTCCCGGCCGTGATCACGGGCTTCGATCCCCTGGATATCCTCAAGGCCCTGTTGCTCATGGTGCGCATGGTCAATGAAGGCAAGCACGAAGTGGTGAACGGGTACAAACGGGCCGTGGCTGATGAGGGCAACCCCAAGGCGCGCCAGGTCCTGTACGAGGTATTTCAGCCCTGCGACGCCCTGTGGCGAGGCATTGGCGAGATCCCGGGCAGCGGCCTGACCTTTGCGCCGGAATACGAACGTTTTGACGCGCTCAAGGTGCTCGGGGTGACTCCGCCCGAGGCCGGGCCCTTGCCCGGTTGCAAATGCGGCGACGTGCTCAAGGGCAAGATGCGTCCGGACAAGTGCCCGCTGTTCAAAAAGGCCTGCACTCCGGCCAACCCGGTTGGCCCGTGCATGGTCTCCACCGAGGGCAGTTGCGCCGCATACTATAAATACAACATCGACAGCTGAGGACCCATGGCAGGCGAAACCCTTCTTCTCGACTACGGCAGCGGCGGCCGGGCCTCCCAACGGCTGGTCAGCGAATTGTTCGTGTCCCGCTTCAAGAATCCCGTGCTCGACGAGCTCAACGACGCGGCGCGCTTGGATATTTCCGGCCCCGTGGCCATGAGCACGGACTCCTTTACCGTGGACCCCATCTTTTTTCCCGGCGGGGACATCGGTTCCCTGGCCGTGCACGGCACGGTCAACGACGTGGCCATGCTCGGCGCGAGGCCCAAGTACTTGAGCTGCGGTTTTCTCCTGGAAGAAGGCCTTGACATGGATATCCTGACCCGGATCGTGGACAGCATGGCCGGGGCTGCCGAGCACGCCGGAGTCATCATCGCCACGGGCGACACCAAGGTGGTGCCCAGGGGCGCTCTGGATAAAATCTTCATCAACACCACGGGCATCGGGGAGATCTTCGTGGACCCCTGTCCTGCCGGGCAACTGGCTGCTCCGGGCGACGCGGTGATCATCTCCGGAACCATGGGCGACCACGGCCTGACCATCCTCGCCCAACGCGAGGGCTTGACCTTTGACGCCCCCCTGGAAAGCGACTGCGCTTCTTTGAACCACCTCATCGAGCGCCTCATTCTTGAGGTGGGCGATATCCACGTGCTGCGCGACCCCACTCGCGGCGGCCTAGCCACGACCCTCAACGAGATCGCCGGGCAGTCCGCCACGGCCATGATCGTGGAAGAGGACAGCATTCCCGTGAATCCAGCCGTGAGTTCAGGCTGCTCCTTCCTGGGGTTGGACCCCCTGTACCTGGCCAACGAGGGCAAGCTGATCTGCGTCCTGCCCCAGGCCAAGGCGGACAAGGCGCTTGAGTTGTTACACAGCGATCCCCTGGGCAAGAACGCCCGGATCATCGGCCAGGTGGAGGCGGGCGACGGACAAGGCCCGGCAAGGGCCGGACAGGTGGTGCTCAAGACGCGGCTCGGCGGGCACCGGCTGCTGTCCATGTTGGAAGGGGAGCAGTTGCCCCGGATTTGCTGATATCAGAACAAGAGAAAATAAAAAACCGCGCTTCCCCTTGAGAAAGCGCGGTTTTTTTTTGATAATTGGCAAATTAGGCCCCGAGCTTTTCCTGCACCAAGGCCTTGGCCCGGGAGGCCAAGTTGGTGACCTCGGGCTTGGAAATCTGGTCGTCCGCGCCCACGGCGTCGCCCTTGTGGCGCAGTTTGTCCGTGATCAACGAGGAAAACAGGATCACAGGCAACTGGCCCAGCACAGGGTCTTCCTTGATGCGCTTGGTCAGGTTGTGGCCGTCCATGGCCGGCATTTCGATATCAGAAACCACCACGTGCAGGAAATCGGTCAGGGGTTTGGATTGGCTTTCGGCGGCGGATTTGATCTCCATGAGTTTTTCCCAGGCTTCCTTGCCGTTGTCCACCGCTTCCACCTCAAAGTTGGCCTTGCGCATGAGGTCCTTGAGCATCTCCCGGATCAGGGTTGAGTCGTCCGCCACCAAGGCGCGGTAACGCTCGCCCTCGGACCAATCAATGGCCTCGTCCAAGCGCAGGCCCAGTTGGGGGTTGAGGTCGGCCACAATCTTTTCCAGGTCCAGCAGGAACACGATGCGGTCCTCCAGCTTGACTACACCGGTGATGGAGTTGGAGCTCATGGAAGCCACGTACTTGTTGGGCGGCTCCACGTCCTCCCAACTGATGCGGTGGATGCGGGTCACGCCCGAGACCATGAAGGCAGTGGTCACATTGTTGAATTCCGTGACGATCACCTTGGGCGACTCGGTGTCGGCCCGTTCCTTTTCCAGCCAGATGGAAAGGTCCACAAGGGGGATGACAAAAGAGCGCTGGTTGAACGCGCCCATGACCGAGGGGTGGTTCACTTCGGGCAACTCCGTGATGGTGGGCAAGCGGATGATCTCCAGGACCTTGGCGACGTTGACCCCGTAATACCCTTTGTACGGCTGCTCCGGGTCCTCGGGATTGGCCTCGTCCAGGTAGAACTCCACGATTTCCAGTTCATTGGTGCCGCTTTCAAGCAGTATGTTGGTCTGGGCCATGTCCGCTTCCCCCTTCGGCTGCAAGGATGAATGTCCTAGAGGCTTTGCAGTTTAGCACAAATATCATCGATTATCATCTTGGGGGTAGACGCCCCTGCTGTCAAGCCTACCGCGGCCACGTCGCATAATGCTTGGGTTGGGATTTGGTCAACAGTCTCAACATGATAGCACTGAGTGCCTTGGGCCCGGACCACATCCACCAAACGGCGCGTATTGCCGCTGGAAAACCCCCCAGCCACGACCATGGCGTCCACTTCCCGGGCAATGGCAACGGCTTCTTCCTGGCGTTCCTTGGTGGCGTCGCAAATGGTGGCCAGCACGGGCAGGCCTTGGCCCAGACGTTCGTGTAAATGATCGCTGATCAGGGAAAAGGTCTCCTTGTCCTGGGTGGTCTGGGCGGCCAGGAAATACTCCACTTCAGGGGGCAGGTCCGTGGCCATGAGCTCTTCCAGATCGCCGAACACCAGGGGTGATTCTCCGGCGTAGCTCACAAGGCCCTTGACCTCGGGATGGTCTTCCTCGCCAAAGAGCAGCAAGCGCCGTCCTTTGTCGGTCTGCTCGGCAATGAGCAGTTGGGCCTTTTTCACCTTGGGGCAGGTGGCGTCCACCAGGGTCACGTCCTTGGCCTTGAGTTCCTGCTGGACTTCGCGGGGAATGCCGTGGGCGCGGATGATCACGGCCGCGCCCGAAGGGATGTCTTCGGGGCTTTTGGCGATGCGTACGCCCAAACGCTCGTAATCCTGCAACACCTGGGGGTTGTGGATGATCGGCCCCAAGGTGAATATGTCCGTGCCTCCCTGCTCCACCATGGTGTCCAGTTTTCGCAAGGCAAGGGCGACACCCATGCAGAAGCCGCCGGTTTCCGCGACCATGACGATCATATGTCCTCCGCCGGAAGGTCGGTTGTGTTCACAATAGGGAAGTTCCCATTACTTTCCAGGCCGCTGAACAAGAAAGCATCAAGCTCCTTGTCCAGGTCCCGCCAGGATTTACAGTAGGTCAAGCGATTGCGCAACGCGCGCACCCCGGGCATGGAGCGCACGTAGCGGGGGATGATGGTGCGCGTGGCGAGCAGGGCGCGGTGCTCGTTGCCATGTTCGCGCATGAGCGCTACGTGGCGGCGGATGACCTCCGAAAGGTCATGGGGATTCGGCGCACCTTCCATGAGAGTCTCGCCTGAAAGCAGGAGGGTGTATCTGGTGAAAATGCGTGGGTCCGCCAACGCACCCCGGGCGAACATGACCGTGGCCACCCCGGTTTCGCGCACACAGCGCACCCCATCCTCGGCGGTGAACAGGTCGCCGCTGGCGATCACCGGCACGCTCACCACATCAGCCAGCTCCTTGAGGTGGCCCCAGGAGGCTTCTCCGGAAAACCCTTGTTTGCCGAAGCGGGGATGCAGGGTGATCCAGGCCGCGCCTGCCTGTTCCAAGCGCGGGCCCAACCCGGGCATGACACGTTCGTTGCGGTCCCAGCCCAGCCGGGTCTTGACCCCGGCCCGACCCGGCCCGGCCCGTTCACATACGGCGCTGACCGCGTCCACAAGCCGTTCGGGGTCCACGAGCAGGGCCGCGCCGCTGCCTGTCTTGGTGACCTTTTTCACGGGGCAGCCCGCATTGAGATCGAACCAGGAAAATCCGCGTTCCCTACAAATGTCCACACCCCTGGCCAGGAATTCGGGGTCGGAGCCAAAGAGCTGGACCACCAGGGGCTGGTCCTGGGGGCAGGTCGCCAGCAACTCGTCCGTGGACTTGCCGCCGTAGACCAAGCCCTTGGCGCTGACCATCTCGGTCACGGCAACGGCCGCGCCGAACTCCCGGCACAGGAGCCGAAAGGGCAGATCCGAGTATCCGGCCAAAGGCGCGAGCCAAGGTTTGTTTTGGGAAAAGGGCAAGGAGTTGAGACAATCCACGGACATGGGAACAGGGTAAGGGCCGTCCGGGCCGGGGTCAAGGTGCGAAACGACGCAGGTTTCTCTTGTGTCCGGCAGGGCAGAGGCGTATGCCATGTCTCTTTCCTGCAGGGAGAGCAGAATATGGGCATCAATTGGAGAGCATATATCACAGAGCTGGCGCTCATCGGGGCCGCGGCCATGTGGGGCAGTTCCTTTGTCGCCATGAAAGTGGCGGTCGATG
>QZKZ01000427.1 GCA_004796465.1 Desulfovibrio sp. | reverse complement strand
GGTCACTATTTGCTGCCGCCCCGAGGAATTGGAAGCCCAGCACGAGTATTACGGCCTTGAGAAAAACGATCCTTGCGTGGTCCACGCCCGCGGCCAAGATCTCAAGGACCTCTACGCCCGGCACAAGGTGGCGGCCATTGTCCGCCGGGACAATCCCTACCTGCGATTCGCCAGCCCGCTCAAATTCTACGAGGCTATCGGCCAGAACATTCCGCTGTTGGTAACGGACGGCTCCTTGGCCGCGGACCTGGTGCATGAGTGGAACATCGGCTGGGTGATGCGTGAAGACTTGGCTGACTTTTCCGCCCAACAACTGGTGGATGAATACGGGGAAAAACTCGCGGCCATTACCGCCATCAAGGCGGAGCACACTTGGTCGCGGCGGGCGCAATCCATTGCCCGCGTCCTGGGTGCGGCAGAGTTGGGCTGAACTACCTCGGCCGTTCCGAAATCAAGAGTTTCACCAAGTCGACCGCCTTATCCTTATCAAAATCTTGGATAACCATTGCGGCCTCGGACGGGAAAGGGGCGGGATGACGCAGGAAACGGACCAAGCTGTCCGTGTCCGGAGCATGCCAAAACACTCCCTGGTCAATGAAGCGGCGGTGCTGGTGAAAGCCGCGTTCATGCACAATGGCTGTACGCAAGCCATGGGCCAAGGCTTCATAACACGATGACGAGGAACAGGTGATGTGGGCGTCCACCCTTTCGAACAGGGCCGGCAGGGGCGCCATGGCAGGGCCGTCCATGTGCGCGTTGGCAACTCCGGCTTGGGCCAGGACGCATTCAAGTTCGGGGATGCGGTCCCGCCACAAGGGATGGGGCCGAAGCAGCCAGTTCCAATCCGCACCCAGCTCCTGCATGGCGCGTACTACGTGCTCAGGAATGGGATTCTCAATGGGGTCCAAGGTGAAGAGCAGGGTCGAGCCCATGTCCGGCATATCCGTGATGTCCAGCTCAGGAGCAGAGTCCCGCCACCAAACGATCCAGGGATTGCCGCCGGTGACCACTCGGTGAGGACCCGGTGCGTCCAAGCCCTTGGCAATGGGCTCGGCGAACGCCTTGCCCCAAGCCCAGAAAAACGAGGGGAGTTGGGGCCAGCCCGAGGGAGGCGCTCCCTGCCACCCCAGATACGCAGGCTCGTTGTCAATGGTGCCGTGCTGGATGTCGATGCAGGGAATTTTCATGGCATGGGCCGCTGCATTGAGCGCCATGCCCGTGGCGTAGTGAAAGCAGACCTGGAACACGGCCTTGGGCTTGAGCGCGGTCAAGACCTGCTTGAAATACTCGGTGAAGAGCAGGTGCTCGCTCAAAATATTGGCCATGGAGCGTTCCGTGAAGAACACGTCCCCACCCACGCGCTGCATGGCGTCCATGAGTTGGGAAAAACCGTCTATCTTGTGGTCCTCTTGCTGAAGCGCATCATGGTAAGCAGCGGTAAGAAAGGGACGGACCTGGAGGAAGAGGGTCGGTACGAGCCTCTGTTGATTGAGGTGTTCCTGCTGGAGCACCAGTTCCCCCTTGTGCGCGGAAAACTCTGGCTCCAGGAGATGGATCAAACCATCGATCTGGGGAACCAAATGGGTACCGAGCAAGGGGGCGTGTTGCCTGGGCCGGGACAAAAAGAACAGGTCGCGTTGCTCCAGCCCTTCAAGACGAGTCATCTCCTTGAGGTGTTCAGCTTGGGCCTGGCTCGGATTGGAGTCAGGGTCCAATGTGAAAGTACGCAGTAAGTATGACGCCAAGCCAGTTTCGGGCGTGTCGCCCTTGCGGGCAAGCTCCCGGTTCAACACGTTGAAGTGGGGGTGCAGCAGGTGCTTGCGGATGCGGATTTTTATCAGGGGCCAGGCCGGGATTCCTTGGTACGTGAGGCAGCGCACGCCCCCGTATTCCTGCAGGGCCTGTTCCAGTTCTTGGATCTGGCGGGTGATGCGGGGGAAATCATCCATGCAATGTCCCTTATCTTCACCGCGCTAGCAGGGGTTACCCAACTTGATACGCATCCAGGACAGCGTTGATGACGCGCTGTTGCTGTGCCCCGGTGAGATGGGTGGAGCAGGGCAGGACCACGATGCGCGGCCATAAGGGGGTACACACGCCCATGTGGCTTTGCGCGCAGTTCATATACGGCGTCTGCAGATGCACGGGCGTCCAGAATTCACCAGCGGCAATTCTGCTCTTGGCCAGATGGTCCCGCAGGGCCGAGGCGGTTGCTGCGTCCGGACAGACCACACCGGAGAACCAGCACGCGCTTTTGGCCCAGGCTGGCTCGGGAAAAGGCTCCCAGCCCTCCAGTTCCTGCCAGGCCTGGTTGTAAGTCCGGTGGATGGCGCGTTTGCGCTCCACGAATCCGGTGAGTTGCTCCAATTGGGCGCAGCCCACGGCTGCCTGCAGGTTGGTCAGGCGGTAGTTGTACCCCACGTGGTCGTGGCGGTATCCCGGACCAGTCTTGGCCTGGGTCGAGAGGTGGCGCGCATGGTCCACAAGGGCTTGGTCATCACTCGCCACAACGCCCCCTCCCCCGGCCGTCACGGTCTTGTTGCCGTTGAAAGAGAGTGTGGTCAGGTCGGCCAGGGAGCCCAAATCACGGCCCTTGTATTTCGCGCCCAAACAGGCCGCGCCGTCCGCGAGTACGGGCAGGCCGTATTCTCGGGCTATAGAGTTGATGGCGTCCATGTCCGCGGGCGAACCCAAAGTGTGCACGGGCAGGATCGCTCCAATGCGCTTGCCGGTGGGCCGGTGGATCACAACGTCGCCTTGGGCTGAAGCATGTTCCCTCAACTCATGGACAAGGAGTTCAGGGTCCAGGGTCCAATTCAGAGGGTCCACGTCCATGAGCCAGGGCGAGGCACCGGCGTGGGCTACGGCGTTGGCCGTGGCGATGAAGGTAAAGGAAGGCATGATCACCAGGTCGCCGGGCCTGACGCCCAGGGCAAGCAATCCGAGGTGCAGGGCTGCCGTGCCGCTGGACACAGCCGCGCCGTACAGGGCTCCTAGCGCCTGGGCGCTTTCTTGCTCAAAACGGGTCACGAATTCACCCACCGAGGACACAAAGGTGGAGGCCACGCACTCGTTCAAGTAGCGCTGTTCATTCCCGGCCAGATTGGGCGTGGCCAGGGGCAGGAATTCATTGTCAGTTTGCAAAGACATGCCGTTCATACCAATCAAGGGTTTGGGCGACGCCCTGTTCCAATCCCACTTGAGCGGCAACACCAGTGAGTTGATGCGTCTTGGCCATGTCCGGACAGCGACGGGGCGGCGAGCCTGGTGTGCTGGGCAAGGGCGCGATGGGCAGGTCCTTGCCCAGGGCGCGCAGAACGATACCGGCCAACTCGCCCATGGTCACCTCGGGCTCCTGGGAGCCCACGTTAAGCACTTGAT
>QZKZ01000411.1 GCA_004796465.1 Desulfovibrio sp. | reverse complement strand
GGCTCAGGTCGCGGAAGCTGAGCACGATCCTGCCGCCCGGTTCCAAGGCGCTGGCCGCGTCGCCAAACATGCGGCTCACCTGCTCGCGGCTGGGGAGATGGGGCAGGGTGTCGCCCATGCAGGCGATGAGCTCCACAGGCTCGGCCTGCCCGGCCATGAACTCCACAAGATCCGTTTCGGTTGTCGAGATATCCAAGTCCCTTTCCCGGGCCTGGGCCGTGAGTTCAGCGAGCAGGGTAGGGCTCAGGTCCACGGCAATGACCGAAAAACCAGCCCCGGCCAGGGCCAGGGACTGGAAACCCGGACCGCAGCCCAAATCAACGGCCCGGCCCGAGCCTTGCGGCGCACCGCTGATCTTGGCGAAAAAAGCCTCGGCCTGGGCCAGCTTGGCGGAAAAGCCGCCCATGAGCCAGGTGTAATGGCGGGCCAGCAGGTCTTCGTAATGGTCGCGGGCAGGGGGCGGAGTTGTCATGTCTGCTCCTTGGGAAGGGAAGGGGAGGGGAGGGGGAGGATTGCTCAGGCCAAGTCCTCGGCCCGGGCCAAGGCCAAGGTAAAGGAAAATTCGCTGCCCTTGCCGGGTTCGCTCACGAGTTCAATGGAGCCGCCCATGAGCTCCACCAGCCGCCGGGCCATGGCCAGGCCCAGGCCTGTGCCCCCGTAGTGGCGGTTGGACGCGCCGTCGGCCTGGGTAAAGGACTCGAAGATGCGTTGCTGATCGTCGGGCGCAATGCCGATGCCCGTGTCGCGCACGGAGAAACGCAGCACAGTGTGGTCCGGGCCGGGGCAGGCAGGCGCGTCGTCGCCCGGGACAGGAACCACCTCGATCTCCACCGCGCCCTGGGGAGTGAATTTTACGCCGTTGTCCACCAGGCAGACGAGCGCCCGCTTGAGCTGGACGCCGTCGCCCATGAGCAGGCCCGGCGCGTCCTCGTGGATATACCAGGTCAGGTCCAGGCCCTTGTCCTCGGCCTCATCGGCCAAGGCTGCTGCCGCGGCCTGGACCACGCTCTTGAGGCTGAAGGGCTCGCAGATTATCCGGGTGCTCCCGGCCTCGATCTCGGAAAAGTCCAGGATGGAGTTGATCAGGTCGAGCAGGGAATGGGTCCAGTGGGCAATGGCGTCCATGTAATCGCGTTGCTCGCTGGAAAGCGGGGTGGTGCGCATGAGGTCGGCCATGCCCAGGATGGCGTTCATGGGCGTGCGGATTTCATGGCTGGTGTTGGCCAGGAATTCGGTTTTCATGCGGCTGGCCGCCTCGGCATCCACTTTGGCTTGCAGCAGAGCCTGGCGGGCCTGCTCGCGTTCCGTCACGTCCTCCAGGAGCATGAGCACCAGATCCTGGCCAATGGGCGCGAAGGTCATGGCCGTGATCCGCTCCTCCTCATCGCCGTTGGTCCGCAAGGCCAAGGTGCGTTGCACGACCCGCGAGTCCTTGCCGCAGGCGTGGATGTCTTGGGCCATGGCGGGGATGGCTGGATACATGTCTGCCACGGATTGCCCCAGTAATTCCTTGGCCGTGTTTTCCAGAAGACCGTCCGCAGCCTGGTTGAAGTCCGTGAGATAGTATTCCTGCCCCCGGGCCTGCCAGGTCAGGGCGGGCACGGGCAAGCCCGCGTACACCGCGCGGAAACGCTTTTCGCTCTGGCGCAGGGCTGTGACCGCATGCTCCTTGGCCCGCATTTCCCGCCGCAGACGCCGGTTGAACCATACAAGAACCACAGCGGCAACTCCCACGGCCAGGGAGATAAGCAAGGTAAGGCGGGCGATGAACAGGAGCCGCTCCATATCCGGCGTGGGATCGTACATAAAGCCGTCCAGGTCCCAGCCCGGCTCGATCATGCTCAGTTCTTGGTACACACGGGCCATGGACTCCCAGCGTCCCGGATTCATGTGCCCGGTCTGCACCAGGTCCGGAAGGATCAGCTCGCGCATGGTCCGGGCTTCGTAGGCCAGGTGTTCCCGGCTTTTGTCCGTGGAGTAGTGGTCCATGATCAGATCAATAGCTTCCTCGGGATGCTCCAGGGCGTATTCCCAGCCCATGAGGCTGGCCGCGCGGAAGCGCTCCACCAACTGGGGATCGTCCTGGAGCTGCGCTTGGGAAGTGAACAGGCCGTCCCCGTAGAAATCCACGCCGTAGGTGGCCGGGCGGATCATGGTGTAGGGGATGAACCGCTCCTTGAGGAAAAAGGGCGTATTGGTGATGTAGGCGGCGGTCGCGTCAATGGAGCCGTCCACCAGCTCCTCCAGGTCCCAGGTGGTCTCGGCGTAGGTGAATTGGTCCAGGCCGATGCCCTCGTGCAGGAACATGGCGCGCAGGTCGGGTTCGCCCTCGTGGGAGATCATGATGGTTTTGCCCACCAGATCGTGGGGGCCGCGGATGCCGCTGGAGCGCAAGACCAGGAGCACCGAGGGCGAATGCTGGAAGACGGCGGCCAGGACCACAAAGGGGCGGCCATTGACATGTTCTTGCAAAACTTCAGGGCCGCAGACTCCGAACTGGGCCTGGCCGCTTTCCACTTCATCGTAAGGGGAAATGCCGGGTCCGCCCTCGCGGATGTCCACATCAAGCCCGGCCTCGGCGTAATAGCCCTGGTCCAGGGCCGCGTAATAGCCCGCGAACTGGAATTGGTGGCGCCACTTGAGTTGGAGGACCACCGGGGTAAGCGAGTCTTCTGGGCTAGGTCCAAGGCCCGTGTCGTGGGCCAGGCCAGGGAAGGCCGCAAAGCACAGCATCGCCGCCAGGCACAAGGCCTGGGCCATGTTGGCGCCAAGCAGCGCCGATACAGACGCGCGGCGGACCAAGGGCCGGGAACCGGCCGGAGTGCCGAGTATTCCCCTTGTCATGGTGAGTATATATCACGCGGCTCGCGCTGGGAAAAGGAGCAAGATTCTTCTCCGCTTGGCCCAAGCCTCTCCCTGCGAGGACAGCGCGATTCAGCGCTCGAAACAGCCGATATCCGGAGGGCCTTGGCGAGGCGTACCCAGGATGTCGTCATATGGCGCGAGGTTCGGGTCTGCCGCGTCCAAGGTGAAGTCCAGGCCTCCACCACCCTGAAACGGTTCCGCGTAGGTGTGGACCAAACTCTCGAACACCTGGCGGATGCTCGCGGAGCCGTCCCCGAAAGTGCCGCGCCCTGGGTTCCAGCGGGGCAGGGGGATGTTGCGGGGCAGGGCCAAGCCGGGATCGGCCTGGACCAGCATGGGGTCGTCGCCGGGATTGATCAGGTCCTCGCTGTTAGAGGGCAGGCCCCGGCCTCCGTTGAACACCAGGTTGCCCCGCAAGACCCAATCCCGGGTCTGGCCGCGCGGCGTGTCAGAAAAATCCGGGGTGTCCGATGCGCTGGGGGCGCCCATGCTGCCCGTGGGATCGGAAAAGATGTTGCCCGCAATGGTGATGTTCTGGTTGGGCGGGTTGTCGCCTTCCTGGTTCAGGCGCACGGAGTGGGCGCGGCTGGGCAGGTCGCCGGACACGGTGTTGTGGCGGATGATGATGTCCGCGCCGCCCTTGACGCCAAAAGGCGCGCGCATGACGCTCTGGGAATCGCCCAGGACCAGGTTGTTCT
>QZKZ01000254.1 GCA_004796465.1 Desulfovibrio sp. | reverse complement strand
TTGTCCTGGCCGAGGGACGTCTGGTGAACCTGGGCTGCGCCACGGGCCATCCCAGCTTTGTGATGAGCGCGTCCTTCACCAACCAGGTCCTGGCTCAGATCGAACTGGCCAAGGAAGAGCACGAGAACAAGGTCTTTGTGCTGCCCAAGGTGCTGGACGAGGAAGTGGCCCGGCTGCATCTCGGCCGCTTCAACGCCAAGGTGACCACGCTCTCCAAGGAGCAGGCCGACTACATCGGCGTGGACGTGAACGGTCCGTTCAAGCCCGACCATTATCGTTATTGATTTGTAATCCTTCCCATGGGAGGGTTAGGCCCGGGGCGCACCTGCGTCCCGGGCTTTTCTTTTTCACTCCTTAGGAGCAGTCGTGGGACAACCCTCTTCAGTCGTGGAATCTCCGGTACATGAGGCCAAGACTTCCATGTCCAGTTTGGTCGTGGCCTTTTCGTCGTTTCTCATGTGGGGCTTGTTGCCTATCTATTGGAAACAGCTGGGCCACGTGTCCAGCCTGGAACTCATGTGCCACCGCATGGTCTGGTCGGCCCTGTTCACCGGGGTGATCCTGACCCTGACCCGGCGCTGGTCCGAGGTGCGCGCGGTGCTCGCCAGCCGCGCGTCCCTGTTGTGGCTCATGTTGACCTCGGCGTTGCTCGCCGTGAATTGGTGGACCTTTATCTGGGCTGTGAACAACAATTATGTGCTGGAGTCCAGCCTGGGCTATTACATCAATCCCCTGGTCAACGTGGTCTTGGGTTACGTGTTCCTGCGCGATTCCCTGCGCAGGTTCCAGGTGGTTGCCGTGTTGTTCGCCGTGGCCGGGGTGCTGAACATGGTGGTCAATTATGGCCGCTTTCCCTGGATCGCCCTGGTCCTGGCCATTACCTTCGGCTTCTACGGCTTGGTGCGCAAGGTGATCCGGCCCGGTCCCCTGCCCGGTCTGTTCGCCGAGACCTGCATGGCCTCGCTCCTTGCCGGGCCGTATATCCTGTGGCTGGGGTCGCAAGGCGCGGGCGGTTTGGGCAATCACGGCGCGTACACGGACCTGCTCATTTTGCTCACGGGCGCGGCCACCTCGATCCCCCTGCTCTGCTTTGCTTTCGGGGCTCGCCGCCTCAGGCTGGTGACCCTGGGCGTGCTGCAATACACCGCGCCCACCTGCTTTTTTCTCCTGGCTACCTTTGTGTACGGCGAACCCTTCACTTGGGTACACGGCGTGACCTTTGCCCTGATCTGGACGGGCATCGGGATATTCACCCTGGAGGGTGTGCGGCATTCACGGCGAAATAAGGCGACCGCTTCTTCCTCCGGCCAGGACCAAAAGTAGGTTGTTCCCCATGATCTTGTGGAAAAACCGCAAGTGAGTGTATGTACTCAAATCAATACAAGAACAGTATTTCTTCAACTTGTTACGTGGGGGGCACCATGCAGTCATTACGAGTACTGGCGGTCATTATCTGTATCGTGGCGGGCATTGCGGGCCAAGCCTGGGCCCAGGACCAGGAAGCAGCCGAAGAGATCCTCTTTGTCCAGAGCGCGGCGTCCTTCACGGTCGAGGGCTCGACCCTGACCCTCACGGGTGTTCAGGACACCCTCTGGTTCACGGATCGCCCGGAACGCAAGGCCGGGACAATGGCCAACGAGAAGTTCTTTGAGCTGTGGATGACCGGCGACTTGCACCAGGACCCGCCCAATGCCGTACTGTCCGTGCCCGGCGAAACGCCCCTCAACGTGGTGGTGGAGTTGGCCAAGAATCTTGGTACTGACAACGGATCGCTGCATTACGAAGTCGAAGTGCTGTGGGGCGAGTTGCCCGCGAACGGTGGTCCTTGCAGCCTGTTCATTGACGCGGACATCGTGAATCCGCAGATCACGGATTAGAGAGCAGCAGACTCAGGTGCCGGGCCGGGAGGCTACTCGGACAAGGGCTCAAGGCTGAGCACCGGGCCGCCCGGCGCGGTTTCACCATCCACGCGCAAACTGGTGAGCACGAAATTGGCTTGGTCGATGATCTCGGCCATGCCCCCGTCTATCATGTCCACCACGGGCCAGGAGATCCGGCACAGGATCAAAAGGTCTGGTGTGGCGGCAAAGCGGTCCACAACCATGTAGCTCGTGGTGCCCTGCCTGCCGTTCCAAACAACTGTGCGCCACATGCCTTCTGTCACGTCGGAGAGCACCACTGACGAAGGCAGGGAGAGAAAATCCCTGAGAACAAGGGAGCTGTAGGCGGTCACGTCTATGGCGCGGGGGTTGGTGTTGACCGTGACAATGGCGTTGGCGTCGTCGCGGGAGCCTTCGGCGGAGGCAAAAGGGATATAGAAGCCCACCAACTCGGCCGCGCCCTGTGCCCCTTCTTCCAAAACCACCCAGGAACCCGGAGCCGTGACCTTGACCCGGCCTTGGACCAAGGAGTGTTCGGCAGCCAGGACCGGCGCGGCCCAACAGAGCAGCATCACTCCAAGCAGGACACACAGCGCGCGAAAAACTCTCATTGCAACCTCCATGAGAAAACGGGCGAATACGAAACAACGTCCGGCCAAGTGTATACCCACAAGGCCATAGTGGTAAACAATATCTAGACCTGTAGTGAGGCAGGTTTTAGAGTTCTAGATAAAGTCCAGACAAATACGGAAAAAGGGCCGAAGCAAGGCTCCGGCCCTTGGAATGACGGACAGGCAAGGGAGTCTTAGACCTTGGCCGCGGTCTTGAGGTCAGCGATGGCGTCGGTCTTTTCCCAGGTGAATTCCTTGCGTTCGCGGCCAAAGTGGCCGTAGCAGGAAGATGGGCCATAAATGGCCTGCTTCAACTCAAGGCGCTTGAGGATGTGGTAGGGACGCATGTCAAAGACCTCGTTGACAGCATTGGTCAGCACGTCGTCCGGGATATCGCTGGTGCCCAGGGAGGTGACCAGCACGGAGACGGGCTCGGCAACCCCGATCACGTAGGCGATCTGCACTTCGCAGCGGGGAGCCAGGCCGGCCGCCACCACGTTCTTGGCGATGTAGCGGGCCATATACGCGCCGGAGCGGTCCACCTTGGAGGGGTCCTTGCCCGAGAACGCGCCGCCGCCGTGGTTGCCCATGCCGCCGTATGTGTCCTGGATGATTTTGCGCCCGGTCAGGCCGCAGTCGCCCATGGGGCCACCAATGACAAAGCGCCCGGTGGTGTTGATGTAGATACGCATGTTGTTGTCAACATATTCCTCGGGCAGGGTCTTGTAGATGACCTCTTCCTTGATGGCGTCGACCAGGTCTTGGTAAGCCACGTTCTCGCTGTGCTGGGAAGCGATGACCACGGTGTCGATGCGCGTGGGCTTGCCGTCCACGTACTCAAAGGAGACCTCGGTCTTGCCGTCGGGCCTGAGGAAATCCAGGATGCCTTCCTTGCGCACGTAAGTCAGGCGGCGGGAAAGCTTGTGCGCCCAGTAAATGGGGGCGGGCATCAGGGTGTCGGTCTCGGTGCAGGCAAAGCCGAACATCATGCCTTGGTCGCCCGCGCCTTGGCTTTCCGGGTCTTCCCGGTCCACGCCCTGGGCAATGTCCACGGACTGCTTGTCCACGGAGGAGATAACCGCGCAGGTTTCCCAGTCAAAGCCCATGTCCGAGCTGTTGTAGCCGATTTCCTTGATGGTGTTGCGCACGATATCCGGAAAGTCCGCAAAGCCCGCCGTGGTGATCTCACCGGCGATAAAAGCCAGGCCCGTGGTGACCAAGGTTTCGCATGCCACGCGCGAGTTGGGGTCCTGGGCGAGCAGGGCGTCGAGGATGGCGTCGGAAATTTGGTCCGCAACCTTGTCCGGGTGGCCCTCGGTCACGGATTCAGAAGTGAAGTAATACTTGCCTTTGCTGGGAATCATGAACGTTCCTCCTTGCTCTCTGGAGCAGTGGGGCCCTGTTCCCCGTTCAGGGCCGTTCTGTTGTCTTCCGGATTGAGTATGCCACCGGATATCAGTAGTTTAAACGCGTCCTCCACACCCATATCCAAGGGGATGAGGTCCTCTTCAGGCACCATCAGGTAAAAGCCGGAGGTGGGATTCGGCGTTGTGGGCACAAACAGGTTGATGACGTGCTGTTTGGTTTTGCGCTGGATTTCTCCCATGGCCTCGCCAGTAACAAAGCCAAGGGTATACACTCCCAAACGAGGATATTCAATGAGCACCACGCGTTGGAAATCCTTGATCGAAGATTGGAAGATGGCCTCGATCAACTGCTTGAGAGCATTGTAGAATTTACTGACGAATGGGATGTGGGCCAGAATGCGTTCGCCAATGGTGACCACTTTCCTGCCCATGACGTTGCGCACGATGAGCCCGGTCAGGAACAGGACGATGATTACCAGGATCAACCCCAGGCCCGGGATATGAAAGCCCAAAAGGGTGTCGGGCTGGTACCTCTCGGGCAGGAGCAGCAGGATGCGGTCCACAGCGGAGATGAGAAAGTGCAGGAAGTACACCGTGGCCACGATGGGTGTGAGCACCAGGAGACCGGCCAGCATATTGGTCTTCATGATATGCTTGACCAGCCGCCAGAGCAGCCCGAAAGGCCGCCAAATGAGGCGCAAGAGCCAGGTCATGGTATTCCAGGGTGTCGCGGACATGGGTGTATTTCCTGCCTAGGCAATGGAAAGAGGGTGCTAGGCCTCTACGAGAAGATTGTCAATAAGCCGCGCCTTGCCCAAAAGCATGGCCACGGCAATGAGACAAGGGCCGTCAAGAGTTTCAAGGGGTTCCAGTGAATCGGGGTGCACCATTTCAAGATAGTCGAGTCGGCCCAGGGCAAGGTGTTCAGCGTAGTATTCCTTAATGGTGCGGGTAACAGCGGTTGAATCCTTTTGGCCCTGGCGGATAAGGTCAGCGCCATGCTGCAAGCCTTTGTAGAGCTGCGGGGCTTGGCCTCGTTCCTCAGGGGAGAGGTACACGTTGCGAGAACTCATGGCCAGGCCGTCTGCTTCGCGCACCGTGGGCCTGCCGATGATTTCAATGGGCATGTTCAGGTCCCGGGCCATTCGCCGGATCACGGCCAGTTGCTGCCAATCCTTTTGCCCGAATACCGCGGCATGGGGCAAGGTCAGCATGAACAGCTTGGTGACCACCGTGGCCACCCCGCGAAAGTGGACGGGCCGGGTCCTGCCGCACAGGCCTTGGGTCAGGTTCTCCACTGCGACCCAGGTGGCGTGGTCATCCTCGTACATGGTCGCGGGGTCAGGCGTGAACAACAAGTCCACGCCATGTTCGCGGCAGAGCCGGGAATCGCCTTCCATGTCGCGGGGGTAGGCTTCCAGATCCTCGTTGGGACCGAATTGGGCGGGGTTGACGAACAACGACACCACCACTTTATCGGCATGGCTCCGAGCCCAATCGAAGAGGCTCACATGCCCGGCATGGTAATAGCCCATGGTGGGTACCAGACAGATGCGAAGCCCTTGTTCGCGCCAGGCAAGGCATTGGCCCTGCACGTCCTGTGGATTGGCGGGGATGTCCATGTGAAGCCGTTTGTTATGGTATTTACGTAAGGAAGCGGCGCGATGTTAGGGTGTGTGGCCGGGAATGTCCAGCCCGACACAAAAATGTCACGTTCGAGCACGGAACAGGCTGACGTTTCCTCTCCCACATACATTTGTTTTTGTTCCGTTCACTCTTCCGCGCCCTTTTCCGCAAACAGACCTCAAGTTCTCGGGTTCCCCTGCCGATAGGAAGAACAAGGCGTCTTGCGTTCACAAGAAGGGGAAATGCCCATGTCTTCGGATTATGGCCGGTTCA
Organism: Desulfovibrio sp.; assembly: GCA_004796465.1. Taxonomy (GTDB): domain Bacteria; phylum Desulfobacterota; class Desulfovibrionia; order Desulfovibrionales; family Desulfovibrionaceae; genus MADRE1. Next base: position 6,275 of record QZKZ01000254.1, on the reverse strand, counting down.
TCTATGATTATTCCATGCAGCTCCTGTCCCAGGACATGCTGACCAATGCCGTGTTCTTCAATTCCCGGCTCGGCGCGAACCTGCGCAGTTTGGTGCTGAAATCCCAGCCGGTCCAGCCTCTGACAAACCCCACGGAAGAAGCGCTGTCCGGTTCCCTGCGTTCGGACGCGGCAGCTGTCATGCAGAACGCCCGCAACGTGGGCGAGGCCACGGACATGGTGGGCGTGGCCAAGACCGCCGTGGCCCAGATCAGCGACGCCCTGGCCGACATGGAAGACATTATCGACAAGATCAACGCCGGCGAACTGTCCGCTTCGAGCAGCGTGGTGCAGAGCGATTACGACGCCCTGGTTACAAAGATCGAGGGGGTCATCGAGAGTACTGATTTCAACGGGATTTACATGCTGGACAGCTCCAAGTGGAACACGGACCAGATCGATTCCAACGGAAACGTCTACATCCAGGCCTACAAGGACGGTGGGTTTGACGTAACGTTTCATTCCTTGGACACCATCAACTGGAGCCAACTCCAAGGCAGCGACCTGGAAACCGACTTGGCCGGGCAACTGGCCCTGGTGGAAAGTTACGCCAGCGACGTGAACGCGGTGCTCGACGTGTACGAGGGCAAACAAAGCTCTCTGGAATATCAAAAAGTCCAGTTGGAGTCCCAGGCAAGTTTGCTGGAACAGGCTGCTGCCGCACGCAAACCCAACTCCTCGTCAATCTCAGTGGAGCAGTTGCTGCTCAATCTCTTGCTCTCAGACACAGGCAAGATCGTGGACGAGAGTTCCTGAATCACCCGTCAGGGTATAAGACGCGTTCCAAGGTGAGGCCTTGGGCCGGAGCCGTGGCCGGCGCCAGGGTTCGGTCTCCCGAGGCCAGCAGATCGAGCACATGCTGCTCGTCCATCTTTCCCCTGCCCACCTCCACCAAGCAGCCCATGAGGTTGCGCACCATCTGCTTGAGAAAACCGTTGGCGTGAAAACGCCAGACAACTTCGGGCCAGACCTGGTTGGCCGGGTCGGGCTCGGGCAAGGAGTCCGCAGGGTCGCGGGAAATTTCGAACAGGGTACGCACAGTGGTCGCGGTTTCGCTGCCCTGGTTGCGGAAGCAGGCAAAGTCGTGCTCGCCTTCCAAGAGCCGGGCTGCCCGGTCCATGGCGTCCAAATCAACGGGATTGAGGGACCAGACAAAGGGCTGCTTTTGAGGCAGCACATACTGGCGCGAGAGCCACAAGTTGTATGAATAGATCTTGGAAGCCGCGCTGAAACGGGCGTGGAAATCCAGGGGCGCAGGTTCGGCGTTGAGCACGGAGACGTCCGAAGGGAGCAGGGAGTTGAGGGCCATGACCCAGGGGACGTCGGACAAGCGTTCCGGAACGTCCACATGGGCGACTTGGCCTTGGGCGTGAACCCCTGAGTCCGTCCGGCCCGAGCCGTGCACCCGTACATCTTGGCCCACGATTTTGGCCACAGCAGTTTCAAGTACGCCCTGGACCGTACGCGCGGATTTGTCACGCGAGCGGTCCTGGACCTGCCACCCCTGAAAGCGGGTGCCCTTGTAGGCCAGCAGCAGCTTGAGACGAATATCCGCCATGCCCGGGCTTAGTACGGCACTTGGATGTTGGTCAACATCTCCGTGAGTTGGGCAGCCTTTTCCGCCTGCACGTTGGACAGGATTTCACCGGCAACCCGGCCGGGCATGCCAGCCAAAATCTTGACGGCAATGTCCTCGTCCAGGGTCTCAATGACCTCGGCAGCCTGCTTGGGCTTCATATTGGAATATACATCGATGAGATGCTTGAGTTTTTCATCCATGACCTCACGCGCTTCTTCCAGCATGCGCGAGATGGAAGCTTCCAACTCTTGCAAACGCACCAGCTTGGCGTCGATTTCATCCTCAAGGGCGGACAAGGCCTGCTCCCTGCGGTCCAGCTCTTCTTGCTTGCGCAGCAAGGTTTCCCGTTCCAAGGAGCCGGGCTCGCTCGATGTGTCTTCGCCCTCGGCCATGGCTTCGTCTTCGGTCTCCGAGGTGTCCTGGGCCGAAGCCGATGAGAGGGAAAACACCGTGCCGCCCAAGGCCACGCCAGACACGGGATGGGTCTCCAAAGAAGCAGTGTCCGAGGTCTCGGGCAGGGAGGAAATATTCACGGCCAGCACCAGGAAAATCGCCAGTTTCAGGGCCACCAGCCCCATGAGCCCCTTGAGGAGCTTAGAAAGACCGAGGCTGGTAACGCAGTGTAGCCATCTCGTCATACTCGTTCTGCTCCCGTGTTTGTTCGTCCAGCGCATGGCGCGCGGCTTGGTTTTCCTTGAGTTTTTCCAAGAGTTTCTTGTCCTTGGAACGCTCCACAGCCTCACGGCGGCGGGTGTTCAGCTCCCGGGCCAGGGTCAGCAACAAGGCCTCGGCCTGGGCCAAGTCCTGGAGCAAGCGCTCCTTATAATTGCGCCAGAGCCACATGGCCTGGGGCGTCAAGTTTTCATCACTGTGCAGCTTGGCCTCGTGCTCGTCCAGCAAAGCCCGCAAGGACTGCACGAAATCAGACTGGCGCGTGTAGGCGTGTTGGGCCTTGGCCAGGGCCAGCTTGGCCTGCTCTTCAAGCTGGATGCGGTAGTCGAGAACCCGCTCCAGGGAAAAACGAAAAGGGCGCGCCATGTCTCCTCTCTCGTAAAATACTGTATATCGCGTCAGTCCAAGGTAAGCAAAGTCCGGGCCGTTTCCCGGCGGCACAAAGAAAAAAAACGATGTTCTTGGGAAGGTTGGAGCTACAGCAGAACCAGGGCCAGGCCTGCCCCGGCAAGGACTACCCACAACACATCCACACCCAAGCGCAGTGCCGTGAATGCAGCCAGACCCAGGAGCACGGAAAGCCAGTCCCAGGAAATGGCCAGGCCGAAGCGTACGGTCACTGCAGCCATGAGCCCGACCAAGGTCACCAAACTGGCCCGCAAAGCCCGCTGAAAAAGCACTGATCCAAGGAGCCGGTCCACAAAGGGCACGGTAGCCGCCAGGATCAGATAGGAAGGCGCGAACACATAAATCGTGGCAACAACAGCGCCGACCAGGCCAAAGAGGAAATAGCCCAGGAAGGTCGCAGTCATGACAATAGGGCCGGGCGTGACCTGGCCCATGGCGATGCCGTCCATGAAGGTCTGGGCCGTCATCCAGCCCCGAGCCTCAACCACTTCGTGCAGCATGAGGGGCACGGACACGTAGCCCCCGCCAAAGGCGAACATGTCGATCTTGGCCATGAGCAGGGCCAAATCAAATATTTCTTGGTCAAAAAAATACAACGCGGCCAAGCCTGCCACCAGAACAAGCACCGAGAGAATCACCGGCCGCCAGACCCGGACCTTGCCGCACTCCCGAGCCTGGTCGGACAAGGGCGCGCCTTGGGTGATTTGCTTATACAGAATCATGCCCAAGGCGCAGGCCCCGAGAATGGCTGGGATGGGGCTGAGGCGAAAACCCAGCCACAAACCCGAGCCCACGGCCAGACAGATGTCCACCGGGTTCTTTACATACTTGAGCAGGAAGTTGAGGCAGGCATGGGCCACCAGGGCCACGATCATGATCTTGAGTCCGGCGAAAGCCGTGAGCACCCAAGAGACGTCATTGTATTTCACGTAAATGAAGGACAGGGCCAGGACCAGGAAAAACGCGGGCAAACCGAACCCCAAGTAAGCGGCCAAGGCGCCAACCGCACCACGGGCGCGCAAGCCCACATACGCGGCCACCTGCATGGCGGTTGCGCCGGGGATGGCCTGGGTCAGGGCCACGCCGGTTCTGAACGTGGTTTCGTCCAACCAGTGTTTCTTGTCCACGGCCATGGTGCGGATGTACGGGACCATGGCCGGGCCGCCGAACGCGGTCAGGCCCAGGCGGAGAAACGCTCGGAAAATGGCGAACAAAGAGGGGCGGATACAGGTTGCGTGAGATGTCATCAATGCTGGTCCTGTTAGGGGTCCGGCATTGGTGTACGCCTCCCGGCTTAAGGGGTCCAGGGGGAAAAGGCCGGTTCAGGCCGGGATCGTGGAGCGGTCAGCGAACTCCAGGGCCGGGGTCTTGGGGATCATGTCCAAGCTGTGCAGACAGGCAAAGAATCGTTTGAGTCCTTCTTGTTCGCGGGGGCCGAGCTCGTACACCAAACCATCAAAGTACGTCTGGAGCTGGTGGCGCTTGAGCGGGCCTTGGCCCATGGCAGCATCAAGAACACTGTCCATGTGCTGAAGTCCCCACTCCTTGGCCCGGCTCAGAATGCGCCAGGGCTGGTCAGCGCGGGCCAAGGCCACATCGCGGCGCACGGCCCAAACCCCGAAGATAAAGGGCAGGCCGGTCCAGTGCCGCCAGGCCTCGCCCAAGTCCAAGCGGTGGGGATAGGCCGGGTGTTCACGCAGGGTCAGGGCTTCATCGCCAATGGCCAGGACGGCAGGAGGATACTCTCCAGCATCCAAGAGCTGGGTGGCGTCGCCGGTGCGGTATTTGACGGGGATGCGGAAGTGCTGGGCAAACAGAATCTTGAGCAGGGCCGCAGAGGTGTGGGTCTCCGCGCTGACCAACACGGTGCGGTCCGCCAGGTTTTCCACGGGCGCGCGCGAGAGCAGAATCACGGACTGCACGGGACCAGAGGAACCAATGGCCAGGTCCGGGACCAGCAGGTAGCGCTCGGAACGCCTGGCGTACTCAATGGACGACACGGCGGAGATATGGAGTTCGCCGCGCTCCATGCGTTGGTTGAGCTCGGCGGGCGGCCCTGAGACAATCTCGAAGGGGTGCTCGACCATGCCGGTTTCCAGAGGCAGGTACACGGGCAACACATTGAGGTAGCTGATCCGTCCCAGCACAAGGCGTTCTTGGCGCATGGTCTATACCTCGGGAACCAGATCGTAGGCCATGGCCCGTTGTCTGGGAGTAAAACCCGCTTCAGCCACTATCTTGCGGATGTCGGCTTGGCTCAGGCGAAAGTGCACCCCAGCCGCGGCCACCACGTTTTCTTCGATCATGGTCGAGCCAAAGTCGTTGCCGCCAAAGCGCAAGGCAAGCTGGGCGATCTTGGGACCCATGGTCACCCAGGACACCTGGAGGTTGGTGAAGTTGTCCAGGACCAGGCGCGAGAGGGCCAGAAGGCGCAGATATTCCACCGAGGTCAGAGGCCGGGCATCAATGGCCGTGTTCTCGGGCTGGAAGGTCCAAGGAATGAAAGCGGTAAAGCCGCCTGTGCGGTCTTGCACCTCGCGCAGGGCCAGGAGATGGTCGATGCGGTCCTCGGTACGCTCTTCGTGGCCGAACATCATGGTGGCCGTGGTGCGCAAGCCCAGGCTGTGGGCCTCTTCCATGATCGCCAGCCACTGGCTTGCCGAGCACTTGTTGGGCGAAACTTTGCTTCTGACCTCGTCCACCAGGATTTCTGCTCCACCGCCAGGGATCGAATCCAGTCCGGCAGCAATAAGCCGGGCAATGACGTCTTTTGTGGTGAGTCTCTCCAATTGGGCGAAATGCGCGATCTCGGGTGGGGAAAACGCGTGGATATGAATGGGGGAGTTGCCCTTGATGAAGCGCAGCATGTCCTCGTACCAGGCCAAGTCCAGGTCGGGATGGTGGCCGCCTTGCATGAGGATTTGGGTGCCGCCCAGGGCCAAGGTTTCCTCGATCTTTTGCCCCAGCTCTTGGTGGCTGAGCACGTATCCCCCTTCTTTGTCCGGCGCTTTGAAAAACGCGCAGAAGCGGCAACCGCACACGCAGATGTTGGAATAATTGATGTTGCGGTCCACCACATAGCTGACCACGGGTGCGCCGGGCAGGTCCTCGGGCCGGGCCGCGCGGATGAGCCGCTGTTCGTGCGCCAGCCTGCCGAGCAGGAACAGGTCGGCATGCTCATACAGATACAGGACGTTGTCCCTGTTGATGCGTTCTCCCGAGCGGATCAACGCGGCAATGTCCGTAAGCCTGGCGTCTGACTGGGGGGAAGTGTTCATGTGGTGGCCTCCTCGCGGGCAAGGGGGCGGAACAAGGAGTCGCGTTGCACCGGGGTCAGGCCGCAGCCCCGGATCATGGCTTCCAGCTCGGCCCGGGAAAGGGCTTGCTCGCTCTGCGCGCCTGCCATGTGCCCGATCTTTTCTTCGACCACGGTGCCGTCCAGATCGTCAGCCCCGAACCAGAGCGCGGTTTGCGCCTGCTTGACCGAGAGCATGACCCAGTAGGCCTTGATGTGCTGTATGTTGTCCAGCATGAGTCGGCTCAAGGCAATAGTGCGCAGTTCATCCAGGCCGGTGTGC
>QZKZ01000090.1 GCA_004796465.1 Desulfovibrio sp. | reverse complement strand
GGCGCGGTGAGGCCCAGCTCCCGGGCCGCGTCCTCTACCGCGTCCGCGAATCCGTTATAGATGCGCCACACGGCTGAGTTGTAATAGGCAGTGGCCACGCGGCGGGGAAAGTTGAGCAGACCGGAAAGCCGGTGTCCCAGGGTGGCCACCGCAGCCTGGTCCTGGATGCGGTCAAGGATCTGGTTTTCCTGGGCCGGATTGCGCGTGGAAAACTTGGTGGCCACGGCATAAGCCTGAATGCCCATGTCGCGGCAGGCATTGGCGGCCTGGTCCAATTCAGCCGCATCAAGGGCAAGAATCTCATGGCCACGGTGGTCAATGGAGCCGTGCAGCACGTGATAGCTGGGGCCGATGCGAAAATCCTCGGGGTCCATGCCCGGTCCCGCCGAGACCAGCACGCCCACGTCCTCGATGCGGCCCTGGACAATGGCGTTGGTGGACAAGGTGGTGGAGAGATTGAGCCGGGTCACGGCGCTGGGCGGGATGTCCGCAAGGACCTCGGACAGGGCCGCGCGCACCGACTCCAGCAAGTCGTTGTGATTGGTGGTCTTTTTGCAGGACACGCGCACCTTGCCCGCGTCCATGATCACGGCGTCGGTGTGGGTGCCGCCAACGTCGATTCCCAAATACATGTGGTTTCCTTCCAATAAGCAGGGGGTGAAGCGCGAATCAGCCGGTTATTCGCGGGTTGCGTGCGCGGCGGTCCCAGCCGCTACTCCCTGGTTATCCAGCAAGCGGGCGGCCAGGTCAAGGGCTGCGGCCAAACTGTCCACATGGGCCACTCCCTTGCCCACGATGTCGTAGCCCGTGCCGTGGTCCACGGAGGTGCGCACAAAAGGCAACCCCAGAGTCACGTTCACGGCGTTGCCGAAATGCAACAGCTTGAGCGGCCCCAGCCCCTGGTCGTGGTACATGGCCAACACAGCGGAAAACTCGCCTTGGATGGCGCGATGAAACACCGTGTCCGCAGGGAACGGCCCGGCAGCTTCAATACCCTGCTCCAGCGCCTCTTGCACAGCCGGAATAATCACCTCGATCTCTTCACAACCAATTTTTCCGGACTCTCCGGCATGGGGATTGAGACCGCATACCGCAACAGGCCCCTGCAAGCCCAGTTGGCGCACATGGGCATGGGTCAGACGCAGGGCGCGCAATACCCGCTCCCGAGTTATCAATCCCGGCACGTCCTTGAGGGGCGGATGAGTGGTGACCAAACTCACACGCAGAATGTCGCCGCACAAGTGCATGCAGACCTCGTCCTGGGCCAGGCCCGCGCGTTCAGCCAAAAATTCGGTATGGCCCGGAAAGTCGAAGCCCGCGGCCATGAGCATGGCCTTGTTCAGGGGGCAGGTGACCACGCCCTGGGCAAGGCCATGCGTGAGAAGATCACAGGCCAGATCGAGGCTCACGCCTGCGGCGCGGCCTCCCTCGGGGTCGGCTTGGCCGGGCTTGGGGGAAAAACCGTCCAGGTCCGGAGGGCTGTGGAGGTACAGGCCAGGGTCACATTCCCGGAGTTGGGACGGGTCGGCCAGAGGGAGCCAAAACCGCTCCTGCCCGGCCTGCTTGAGATGGAGAGAGAGAGCCTGCTCCGGACCGATCATGAGCAGCGGTTGCTTGGGCTCGCGGCGGCCGTGACGGCTGAGAAGCTGCACAGCCAACTCCGGGCCGAGTCCGTTGGGATCGCCCAGGGTCAGCAGCAAGGAACGGCTTGCGTCGGCAGGGGAACTCAAGCCTCTTCGCCTTTGTCGTCCTTCTTGCCCTGTGCTTGGTCCGAGTCGCCGATCACGGGTTCCTTGACCCGCTTGAGCAGATCCGGGCTGTGTTGGCCCAGAAACTCCGACCAGCAGTCCACCATGATGTAGAAGTGTTCGGGCAGGAAGGTATGGGGGAAGTCGGGCAACTGCTTCTTCAGTTCGGCATTCACGTCGCGGATGATGAGCTCATCCCTGCCGTAAGCTTGAATGGCTTGAAGGATAACCATCAGATAGTTGCAGAAATGTTCCTTGAATTTTTCATCGTTGAAAAAGATGGGAAAGGAGTACTTGGTAATTTGCACATTACGCTTGAGCAAGGAGCGAATGTAACGTTTGAGATAGTTGTTTGCGGCATAGTACTTACGCATGCCAAAAATACTGTTCTTGATAATTTCAAGGAATGGACTGCCAAATTCGCGATGGAAGTACTGTATCTCCGAGGTTCCGTTGAAGTAGACCGATATGCTGTATTTATCTTCAAGGAGCTTGAATAGGCATCGGCCAAGAACATCCTCGAGTTCAAAGTTCTTTTCGTAGAGTTCGTTGAGATACTCAAGTAGCATATTGACATTGCTCTTAAAGAACTGAAGAGAAACATCAATATTGAGCAAAATATCCGCTCTGATCCTCTTCTCAAAATGCGAGACATACTTTTCCAGGGATTCTTCAGACTTGATACGCTTGTAAAACTGGCGGAGATAATCATGGATATCGTCGTTCAGCAGCTTGACGATTGTTTCTGTGAACTCGTTTTCAACACCAGGCTCCTTGGCACCCTTATCCATAAAAGCAATAAGCTCTTCCTTGGTGCGAATTTGGCTGCTCTCAAGAGTATCAAATATGGAAAAAAGAAACAGCTTCATGTAGGTGGCAACAATCTTGTTGTACATCCCTACATATTTTTTGTGCAAATCAAAGGCGTCATACGGCAAGTTGTAATCGACAATGAGCTGCTTCATTATGGAGTTGTAGAGCTCAGTGGCATTTTTGCAGAACCACAAGCCGTGCTCCAAAATGTTAGCGTGCAGATTGTCGTAAAATTCCTTTTTCTGGTCGATCTCAAAGTCGTAGCTCATTGGGCTGGCTCCCGGGTCACTGGAAATCCTCACACTCCTGGATATTTGCCCCCAATCGCCAGGAAAAGTCAATGCGTATCCCCCTTGCCGGGTGACAAAGCTTGTAAGCGGTGATAAATCAACACCCTGCAAGGCAATAATTTCCTGCCGCTTTGCGGCCCCTAGTCCCATGAAACGTGTCCATCCCTATCAACGCGCCCTCACTGCCGAGGACATCAACGAACTGCCCCTGACGCGCTACCAAGGGACCATCCATCTCATCGACAAGGCCGAAGACGCTCCCAAGGTGGCGCGCATCCTGCGGCGCGAGTCCTTGCTCGGTTTCGACACGGAAACCAAACCTTCCTTTAAGAAGGGCCAGCGCCATCTGCCCGCCCTGCTCCAACTGGCCTCGGACAAGGAAGTATACCTCTTCCACCTCACCCACATCGGCCTGCCCAAATGCTTGACCAAGCTCCTGGCTGATCCGGCCGTGGTCAAGACCGGCGTGGCCGTGGACGACGACGTCAAGCAACTGGGCGAACTCACCCCATTCACTCCTGCCGGTTTCGTGGACTTGGGCGAAATATCCCGCAAGCTGAAGCTCCTGACCAACGGGCTGCGCAACCTGGCGGCCAACCTGCTGGACATCAGAATTTCCAAGGGCTCGCGCAACTCCAATTGGGGCGCACCCAACTTCACGCGTAAACAGATCATCTACGCAGCCACTGACGCATGGGTGGGCCGGGCAATCTACCTGCGCATGCAGGAATTGGGTTTTCTGGACGTGGCCCGCGACATCCAAGACAACGGCTCCCACGCTTGATCCAAGACTCCCCTTGCCGTAAAATCCCCCCATGTCCAAAGAACCCGACCTTTTCCGCGTCCTGATCCGGATGCTTGCAGTGGCGCTCCTTGTGGCTCTGGCCGTGGTGATGCTCCTGGTGGCCTTGGGCGTGACCCCACCGCCCTCCATAGCCCAGCCCCTCAGCTGGGAGGTGTACATCCAAGGCGAAACACGCCAATTGCGCTCCCTGGCCCTCAACGCCACGGGTCTCAGTGACCTGGCCGCTGAAGCTGATATTAAGGAGCATCGCGCAGCCGCCCTGGCCGACGCCAAACGCCGCGCCCTGGCCATGGCCCGCGCCGAACTGGAGCAAGAAATCGCGCGGCGCAACCCAGACGTGCGCATCCAGTTCCTGGGCGAACCCAACGCTCCTGAGCAGGCCGTGTTCATCCATCGCGTGACCGAACTCTCCCCTACCGAGGGCCAGAACTTTCAGGTGGAAATCCTGGCCGAGGTGGCCTATGTGGTGCTCCTGCCCGATTCTGACGCGTCCCTGCAGGACACCTCGGACGAAGCGTCCATGCCCGCACTGGGCCTGGACGCAACGGATTCCGGCACCTCCCTGGACAACCAGGGAACCCTGGACCTCACTCCGCCCGAAGGCGCCCAGGCCGACCCTGCCGAAGAAGGCGGCGATGTGGACCAGGCCGCCATGGAGCAAGGGTACAACGCCCTGACCCAGGAACTGGAAAACAAACTCCAGGAACTCCTGGGCCACTAAGCCTGCCCGCCCTCCCCTCTGGGCGCGTGTTCCGCGCCTGTTTCAGGCCTTGATAAAGAGAAGATTTTAGACTAAGTCTAGAAAAGGATTGTGTTCCCTGTTTGCTGCGGCTCGCCCTGTTTCGCACAGGCAATGCGCGGGACCAGCCGCTTTTCGGCAACCCCGACCCCTTGGACGCCATGGCCAGATTCTTCAAGATCCTGTTTTTTCTCGGCTGTTTACTTTTTGCAGGTTATGTGGGCGGCCAGCATTTCGCCAATAAAAAAGCTGCGGAAAAGCTCGACGCGGTCATTGCCCGCGTGGCCGACAAGGTCACGATCACCTATTCCAGCGTGGACGTGAATCTGCTGGCCCTGGAGCTGACCGTGAACAACGTGGGCCTGCGTTTTCCCGACGACAAGTACGCGTCCATTGAGCGCATCGTGGTCACGGACATGGATATCTCCCATTCCAAGCCGCACCACATGGCAGTGGACTTCGAGGGGATCGAAGTCAACGTCAACCACCTCAACTTTGGCGAAGACTACGAGGAATACCAGCGGTTGGGCTACCAGAAGGTGACCGGCGACCTGCACATCGATTATGCCTATGAAGAGGCAGGCAACAGCTTCAGCCTCAACAACCTGCACCTGCTCCTGGACCACATCGGGGAGATCGACCTGTCCATGGACCTGGAGCGCGTCAGCCTGGACATGCTCCAGACCATGGCCATCGAGGACCTGCTCTTCAAGGAAGCCGACTTCACGTATACGGACCACTCCCTGCTGAAAAAGCTCACGCTCATCGCGGCCCAGGAAGAGCCCGAGTTCATGGAGTTCTACATCAAAAGCCTGCGCTACGACGTGGACGCGGCGCGCAGGGACTTTGACGAAAACACGGCCCGGTCCATCACCGAACTCATGGCCTTTCTCTCGGACCCCGCCGAGATGACCGTGAACGTGCACCTGCTCCAGCCCGTGCGCGTGGAATCCATCCTGACCACCAAACAGCTCAGCTACATCCGCCAGTTGTTCCTGATCACCTTTGAGTCCAGTTCCACCCTCCAGAACCTGGGCTATGAAGATGAATTGGCGGACATGCCCCAGTTCGCGGGCATCTGGAACTACAATCCCTCGCTGGTGTCCACGGTGTACGCCAGGGACGGCCAAGTCCTGGGCCACCTGTTCCGGGAGCAGCGCTACCCCATTGAGCTGGAGGATATTTCGCCCCTGTTGGTCAAGGCGTTCCTTGCTGCTGAGGACGCCTCCTTCTACGAGCACGAGGGCATTGACCTCACCGCTATTTTCCGCGCCTTTACCCGCAACATCGAGGCTGGCGAGGTGGTCCAGGGCGGCTCCACCATCACCCAGCAGGTGGTCAAGCGCTTGCTGCTCACGGCCCAGCGCAGCTACGCCCGCAAGATCAAGGAAGCCATCCTGGCCTCACGCTTGGAGGAAATACTGACCAAGGACGAGATCCTGGCCATCTATCTCAATGAAATTTTCCTGGGCGCGAACTCATACGGTGTGGAAGCTGCTGCCCGCAACTACTTCGCCACCACCTCCGACCAGTTGAGCCTGGCCCAGTGCGCCCTCATCGCGGGCTTGCCCAAGGCGCCCACCTCCTACAATCCCTACGTGAATCCCGAGGCGGCCAAGGAGCGCCAGGTCTATGTGCTGGGCCGCATGCTGGAGCTGGAATGGATCACCCAGGAAGAGCACGACGCAGCCCTGGCCGAGCCCCTGGCTTTCCACCACATGGAGGACCCTTCCTGGCAGCTCGGGGCCTACTATTTGGAAGAAGTCCGGCGCTGGCTCATCGAGAACCTGACCGAGGAGAATCTGTCTGCCCAAGGCGTGACCCTGGACAGCTACGGCGAGGACGCCATCTATGAATTAGGCCTCCAGGTCCACACTGCCGTTGATCTCACCCACCAGGCTGCTGCAGAGCACGCCATGCGCGAGGGCCTGGAAGCCTCGACCCAACGCAGGGGCTGGCAAGGCCCGGTCCGTCAGCTCACCCCTGACCAGTACCCCACGTTCGCTGCTGAACAAGAACTGCTGCTCTCCAGCACGGGCTACAACATGGACGAGTGGATTCAAGTACTGGTCACCGAGGTCAACCAAGATGCGGCGCACGTGCGCGTGGGCAACGCCACGGGCGTAATTCCCGTGGCGACCATGGCCTGGTGCCGGCGGCCCGACCCCAATGTCCCGCCGGAAAACGTGGCCGAGATCACGGACGCGCGCAACGTGCTCCAGCCCGGCAACGTGGTTTGGGCTTCGCTCACCGAGGAACCCGTCCCTGACACGCCCTTGGCCCTGGCACTCGAACAAAAACCCGTGATCCAAGGCGCGCTCGTGTCCATTGAACCGGCAACCGGCGACGTGGTGGCCCTGGTGGGCGGCTACGATTTCGAGGAAAGCCAGTTCAACCGCGCCACCCAGGCCCAGCGCCAGCCCGGCTCGGGCTTCAAGCCGTTCGTCTACTCCGCTGCCTTTGACAACGGCTACACTGCGGGCTCCGTGGTCTTGGACGAACCCAAGAGCTACATGGACCCGGTCACCATGCAGATATGGGAGCCCAAGAACTACTCCGGCGAGAACTACGTCCCCACACTGATCCGCACGGCCCTGGTCAAGTCGCGCAACATCGTCACGGTTCAAGTGGCCGAGTCCATCGGCATCCAGACCGTGATCGACCGCGCCGAGAGCATGGGCCTCACCGCTGAATTCGAGCCCTTCCTGTCCATGAGCCTGGGCGCGGCCGCGGTCTCGCCTATTTCCCTGTGCACGGGCTACACCGCGTTCGCCCGGGGCGGCACCTGGATCGAGCCACGCCTGGTGGTCACGGTCACCGACGCCCAGGGCAACGTTATACTGCACAACGACCCGGCTTGGCACGAGGCCATCAGCCCGACCAACGCCTTTATCGTGACCCGCCTGCTCCAGGAAGTGGTCCAGAGCGGCACGGGCTACCGCGCCCGGGTGCTGGAGCGCGGCGTGGCCGGCAAAACCGGCACCACCAACGACGAACAGGACGCCTGGTTCATCGGCTACACCCCCTACCTGCTCACGGGCGTGTATGTGGGATTCGACCAGATCGAGCCCATGGGGTCCCG
>QZKZ01000099.1 GCA_004796465.1 Desulfovibrio sp. | reverse complement strand
CCTTCCACCTGTGTGAACGGGGAAAATAATTTTCCAAGCATGTCATCTGCTATTCCAATGCCGGTATCCGAAACTGAGAATAGTATCCTGTACTCTTTAGGCCCTTTTGGCGGCATTGGGTGAACTGCAATCTCAATATGCCCCATATTGGTAAACTTGATGGCGTTACCAACCAGATTACTGAGAACCTGTTGTAATCTCGCCTGGTCTCCGAGCATATTATCCGGAATGGATGTGTTGATTTGTGTACGCAGTTCAAGCTGTTTTTCCCTGGCAAGAGGAGTGAAGAGCTGTACAACGCCATCCATTGCGTCCCTGAGATCAAAAAGCTCGGTTGAAATGTCCAGCTTGCCAGCTTCAACTCTGGACAAATCAAGAATATCCGTCAACAAACGCAGGAGCCTCTTGCTTGACTGGAGCGCATGACCCACGAAATCTTTCTGTTCAAGATTAAGAGTGGTTGTATTCATGAGCTGCAACATTCCCATGATGCCATTAAGAGGTGTCCTGATTTCATGGCTCATGTTGGCTAAGAACTCAGATTTTGCCTTGTTGGCGGCTTCTGCACCATACTTGGCTTTACGAAGAGACTCTTGAGCATCTATAAGAGTAGTAATCTCATTGTTAACAACGACAGCACCCTGGACAATACCTTCATCCCCCAGGATGGGGCTGGTATAGTTTAAAATAATTTTTCTCTTGCCATCGAAGGCGTCAATTTCTAGCATTTCATCAACAATAGTTACTCCCTCAGTTATTGTTTTCGCCAGGGCCCAGTCACTTGGTTTGAGTTCATCACCTGAAGGATAAAAACGAGCCTTAAAAACACCGTACTCCTCTATACCTATGAAGTGGACCCCATCCATTGGACAGCTCATTGGCTTTGCTAAGGTGTGCTCTCGTTGTTGATTTTTTTCTTTCCTTTTCGCGTTGAAGCGTCATTTCGTCCGATCTGTAAGCCGTGAGTGGCCGGCGGCCGAGAATGGGCCCACCGGACAGCACGTCGGAGGTCGGCGGCCGCTCACGGCGTTTACGCGCCTGGGGCTACGCCGCCTTGAGGATGGGAGGTTCTTCTCCCTGGTATGCCTCATTCGGCGTCCGGTCGTCCAGACTCGAATGCGATCGATCCTCGTTATAGTCTCTGAACCACTCGCCCAAAGTCTCGCGCGCCTGGCTCCCTGTTTCGAATTCCTGCAGATAGACGCACTCGTATTTGACCGTGCGCCACAGTCGCTCAATAAACACGTTGTCCATCCAGCGACCCTTGCCGTCCATGGATATCCTGACTCCGGCGGCTTTGAGGGTCTGCGTGAATTCAAGGCTGGTGAATTGGCTCCCTTGATCGGTGTTGAAGATTTCAGGTGGTCCGTATTTCGCCAGGGCGTCTTCCAAAGCGGCCACGCAAAAATCCGTGTCCATTGTGTTGGAAAGCCGCCAACTCAGCACTTTGCGGCTATGCCAGTCCATGACGGCCACCAAGTACATAAATCCCCGCTGCATCGGGATATAGGTGATGTCCGAGCACCAGACTTGATTCGCACGGTTTATGCTCAGCCCTCGCAGCAGATATGGATAGATTCTGTGCTCAGGATGACCGGTGCTTGTTCGCGGCTTCGGGTAAACCGCCGTGATTCCCATCAGCCGCATCAAACGGCGAACCCGTTTGCGGTTGACATTGTAGCCTTGGCGTCGCAACCGACGGGCCATTTGGCGGGAGCCGTTGCTCGGCCGCTTCAGATAGTGCTCGTCGATGAGGCGCATCAATTTTTGATTGAACAACGATTCGCCTTTGGGCTCGTAGTAAAAAGTCGAGCGACTGATGCTCAGGAGCCTGCATTGGCGAACGATGCCGAGTTGTTCGTGTTTGGAGTCGACCATATCCTTCCTCCTGGCGTGACTCAGCGCCCGAAGGCCTTTGACAAAAAATCTTTCTCCACTGTCAGCTCGCCGATCTTGGCGTGCAGTTCTTTGATCTGTGTTTCGTGGTCATTCGCCTGCTGCTTGCGTTTGCCGGAAAACAAGCCGATCATGCCTTCTTTGGCGGTATTTTTCCATTTGGCGATCAGGTTCGGATGCACGCCGTACTTGGCGGCGAGCTGCGCCATGCTCTCTTCGCCCTGCAAGGCTTCCAGCGCGACCTTGGCTTTAAACTCCGCTGAATATTTTTTTCTCTTGGCCATTTTCGTGGTCCCTCCTGCGTTGTGAAAGACACCTTAGCAGGCTGTCCGATTTTTGGGGACCACTTCAAAGTTCAAGGCCAAGGTCGCCCTGGAAGCCGTCAAGGGCGTGAAGACCATCGCCCAGTTGGCGACGGAGCACCAAGTTCATCCCAACCAGGTCTCAACTTGGAAACGGCAGCTCCTGGAGAATGCGGCAGAACTTTTTGCCGGCGGCCAGAGTTCAAAATCCAAGACGGCGGAAGAGGTGGCGGCGCCGCTGTACGAGGAGATCGGGCGATTGAAGATGGACATTAAGTGGCTTGAAAAAAAGCTCTGAGCCTGCCCGTCGCAACCCGCCGGGATTGGGTAAAGCCTCATCCGGCGTACTCAATTCGGCGGCAGTGCCGACTGGCAGGCGTTTCACGTTCGGGGCTCTACTACAAGCCCGCCCCGGAAACCGAGAAGAACTTGAATCTGAAACAGCTGATCGACGAGAAGTATTTGCGTCAGCCGGACTATGGCTCTCCGCGCATGACCGATTGGCTGCGGGGCGAGGGGAATCAGGTGAATCCCAAGCGGGTGGCGCGACTCATGCGCACGATGGGTATCCAGGCCATCACGCCGGGGCCGCACACGAGCAAGCCCTTCAAGGGGCATCACATTTATCCATACCTCCTCAGAGGCAAGGAGATCGACCATGTCAATCAGGTTTGGAGCGCAGACATCACGTATATCCCGATGCCCCGAGGGTTCATGTATCTGACAGCGGTGATTGACTGGCACAGCCGGTATGTGCTTGCCTGGGAGCTGTCCAATTCGATGGAAAGCCGGTCATGCGTATCGGCTCTGGACCGGGCATTAACGCATGGAATCCCGGAGATTTTCAACACGGACCAGGGAGCGCAGTTCACCAGCAAGGAATTCACCACCGCCTTGCTCGACAAAGGCATCGCCATCAGCATGG
>QZKZ01000431.1 GCA_004796465.1 Desulfovibrio sp. | reverse complement strand
TAACAGGCACGAGCCGAATGTCGGCTATTTTTTCTTCAAATACGGTCACCGTGTTCTCCTGATCTGTGTTCGCAAGTCAAAAACGTTTGGCATGGCGTGTTTCAGGGTTGGGCATGTCACGCAAAGAGGGTGCCCTTGAAGGGCATGGCTGATTTGGGCACCACCGCGCCTTTGCACGAAATGACCCTTGCCGCAAGGGAATGCCCGAGCACGGCGGCTTCCACCACTCCGCACCCGAACATCCGGGCCATGAGGTACGCAGCGCTGAAGGAATCGCCCGCAGCCGTGGTATCCACCACTCTCACCGATTCCTTGGCCGCGACCTCAAAGGTTTCCTCGCCCCGGGAGATGGAGCAGGGCGACTTTCCGTCGCGAATGACGGTCTCGGCGACGCCCACGTCGCGAAGATGCGCGTGCATGTCATGTACAGTGCCGCAGTTCAGCAGGGTGCCTCCTTCGTCCCGGCTCAAAAAAACAGTATGGGCAAGGGACGCGATTCGGGCGTAACACGCAACGGCCTTCTCTTTGGACGGCCAGAGGTGCGGCCTGTGGTTGAAGTCGAAATAAATCTTGACTCCCTTGCTGTGCAGTTCATCAAGTTTGGTGAGGAAACGTTCCGAACTGACAGGCTCCAGGATGGCCAAGCTGATGCCGCTCAAGTACACCGCGTTGTACGTCTCCAACCGGGAGAGCACCCTGGTGCTGTCCTTGTACTCAAAGCACTTGCGGGCCGCGGATTCTCCCCGCCAATAATAAAAGGAACGCTCCCCCTTACTGTCCAATTGGATGTAGTACAAGCCGGGCTGCTTGCCGCTGACGCGCTGGACCAAGGACGAGCCCACGCGCTCGTTTTCCCAAAATTCGGCCATGGCCTGGGAAAAGCGGTCCGTGCCGATGGCAGTGACGTAGTCCACGGACAAGGAGAGGTTCCGGCCCATTCGCGCCATGTATATGGCAGTGTTCAGGGTGTCTCCCCCAAAGGTCTGCTGCACCCCTTTGCCCGGGATCTCCTGCAGCTCGATCATGGCCTCACCGACCAAAGCGATGCGAATGGGGCCGTTTTGGGCCAGGGACTTGGATATCTCACGCGTATTCATTCTTTTTCCACTCGTTGCCAGGATTGAGGGCGCAGTTGAAGGGCCAAAGGCCGCCTCTCGCCGTGTCTTATGTTTACGGCATACCCCTGCTTTTACAGGCGAAAAAAGCATTTTCCTGATTTGCTTAGTTATTCGTACCACATTACGAAACGTGTTGTCACTATGCAAAATTCTTCTTGACACGCGGTTTATTCGACTCTAATCACTAACTTTAATGGTCGACTGAAAAAGATTTTTACGATTGTCCTAACCATATGAAGGAGCAAGAGAATGGAAATCCGCCACTCCATCCACCCCGATCATGCCGCCACAATGGGCACGCAGGAGTTGCGTGACAACTTCATGATCGAGAGCCTGTTCAGCAGCAACGCGTTCACCCTGATGTACAGTTACGACGATAGATTGATCGTGGGCGGCGTCAGCCCGGACCAGCCCATCCCCTTGAGCGTCGATCCCAGGATCATCGGCGGCGACTACTTGCTGGAACGGCGTGAAATGGGAGTCATCAACGTGGGCGGGCCCGGCTCCATCGCCATTGACGGCCAAGACTACGCCATGGCGCACAGGGACGGCCTGTTCATCGGCAAGGGCGCCAAGGATCTGGTCTTTTCCAGCAGCGATTCCTCGAATCCCGCCAAGTTCTACCTGAACTGCGCGCCGGCCCACAAGGCCTATCCCATCGAGCACATCGCCTTTACCCAGGCCGAGCCCCTGGTGCTGGGCGAGCAGGCCACCAGCAACCACCGGACCATCCGCAAGTACATCCACCCGGACGGGGCCGCAAGCTGCCAATTGGTCATGGGCATGACTTCTCTGGAAACAGGCAGCGTGTGGAACACCATGCCCGTGCATACCCACGGCCGGAGGATGGAAGCCTATTTCTACTTTGACCTGCCTGAGGACCAGGTGGTCTTCCATTTCATGGGCAAGCCTTCCGAGACCCGCCACCTCGTGGTGCGCAACGAACAGGCCGTGTTGTCCCCGTCCTGGTCCATCCACTCGGGATCGGGAACGGCCAACTACACGTTCATCTGGGGCATGGTGGGCGAAAACCAGGTATTCACCGACATGGACGGAATTCCCATGTCCGAGCTCAGATAGGGGAAGGGGGCCATAGACCATGATTCTTGAGCAATTCAACCTGTCGGGAAAAGCCGCCATTGTCACGGGCGCAAACACCGGGCTCGGCAAGGCCATGGCCTTGGGCCTGGCCGAAGCGGGCGCCGAGGTGGCTGCGGTCTACAATTCCACGCCTCCGGACCATAGTGGCCTGTCCCAGGAACTCCAGGCCCGGCACCATCCGATCCAAGCCGACCTTTCCGACGTCGCTTCGGTTGACCCCCTGGTGGACCAAGTCATCGACGAGTTGGGCGGATTCGACATCCTGGTCAACAACGCGGGCATCATCCGCCGTGAAGACGCCCTGGACTTCAGCGAAAGCGACTGGGACGACGTGATGAACGTCAACCTCAAGACCCTGTTCTTTCTCAGCCAAGCCGCGGCCAGGCACTTCGTGGCCCAGGGCAAGGGCGGCAAGATCATCAACATCGCCTCCATGCTCAGCTACCAAGGCGGCATCCGCGTACCTTCCTACACGGCCTCCAAAAGCGGCGTGCTCGGGCTGACCCGCCTGCTCGCCTGCGAATGGGCGGGAAAAAACATCAATGTCAACGGCATCGCCCCGGGCTACATGAGCACCGCGAACACCAAGGCCCTGCGCGAAGACCCCGTGCGCAACCAGCAGATCCTGGACAGGATCCCGGCCGGGCACTGGGGCGAACCCGAGTCCCTGCAAGGGGCGGTGGTCTTCCTGGCTTCCGAGGCTTCTTCCTACCTGCATGGCTGCACCATCCCCGTGGATGGAGGTTGGCTGGTGCGGTAACTTTCCAATCGAGGCGCTTCATGAGGATAGGTCGCTAAGAACGTATCAAAAGTAGATCAGAATAATGGATTGGTCAGGCCGCTTTACCACCTGGCCAATCCATGCTAGGGTTGCGTGAATAAAGCAATAATCTCCATAAATGTAAGGATATTACGTGACTCTGACGGCCATAGAAAGCAAACGCCTCTACCAGCAGGTTGCCGAGCAACTGGCGGCCCACATTCGCGAGGGGTTATGGAAGGAGGGCGAGCGGCTTCCTGCCGAACGGGACTTGGCCCAGCAGCTTGGCGTGAGCCGTCCCTCGGTGCGCGAGGCCATGATCGCCCTGGAACTCAAGGGCGTGGTCGAGGTGCGCATGGGCGCGGGCATCTATGTGCGCGGCGCTTTTCCCGAGACAGGCGTGACCCTGGTCCCCCCGGACGAGGACCCCGGACCCAGTCCTTTTGACCTCATGGCCGCCCGCAGGCTCATTGAAGGCGAAACCGCGTCCATCGCGGCGGGGACCATAGACGAACAAGGCTTGGCCGGGCTCATGGCCGCCATCAGCCACATGGAAAAGGATATGGAACTGGGCGTGCAGAACGTGACCAACAGCGAGGACGGCGACCAACTGTTCCACCGCCGCATCGCCGAGTGCACCAACAACATGGTCCTGGTCTCCATCGTGGACCAGCTCTGGGAAGGCATGCGGCGGCCCATGTTCCAGACCATAGCCGATCTCCTGGCCTTGCCCGGGAACGCCCGCCGCGCCGTGGCCGACCACCGGATGATCGTGGAGCGCATCGCGGCCCGGGACCCCGAGGGCGCGCGCAGGACCATGCACGCCCACCTCGACCAGGTCAGTTCCTGGCTGATGAAGGACGGGGTCGGCGGCAACGGCGCGGACGACCCGGACCCGCCAGGAGGAGAAACATAATGGGCTCCTCAATAAACTTGAGGGATGGAGGTTGATCGTGGCCGAGACCATGACGCTCAATCCGGACAGGCTGTTCCCCAGTGATCCGACCATGCGCGCCTTGGCGCGGCGGCTCCATGCCGAGGTCAAGGACCTGCCCATTGTCAGCCCGCACGGGCATACCGACCCCGCTTGGTACGCCGACAATATTAACTTCCCCAACCCCGCAGAACTATTTATTATTCCTGACCATTACGTGTTCCGCATGCTCCACAGCCAGGGGATTTCCCACGAGGCTCTGGGTATTCCATCTGTTGACGGACGGGAAGTGGAGCGCGACCCCCGCAAGATCTGGCGGCTCTTTGCCGAGAATTTCCACCTGTATCGCGGCACACCGTGCCGGGCCTGGCTGGAACACGTGTTCGTCAAGGTGTTCGGCATGACCGAACGGCTGTGCGCGGACAACGCGGACCAAGCCTACGACCACATCGACGCCCAGCTCAGGACCGACGATTTCAAAGTCAGGGCGCTTTTCGAGCGCTTCAACATCGAGGTGATCTCCACCACGGATTCCCCCCTGGACGACCTGCGCCACCATCGCGCGGTCCTGGACAGTGGTTGGCGGGGACGAGTGGTTCCGGCTTTTCGCCCGGACCTGGTGGCTGATCCCGAGTTCGAGGGTTTTGCCCGCAACATGGCCGAGCTGGGAGAGCTCACGGGCGAAAGCGTGTCCGCTTGGTCCGGGTATCTCCGCGCTTTGGCCCAGCGGCGGGAGTATTTCAAGACCCTGGGCTGCACCTCCACGGACCACGGCTATCCCACGGCCCGGACCGCGAACCTGGACAAGTCCGCGTGCCAGGCCCTGCTCGACAAGGCCCTCAAGGGAATCTGCACTCCCGAGGAAGCGGAGATATTCAGGGGACAGATGCTCACGGAAATGGTGCGCATGTCCAGGGACGACGGGCTTGTGGTCCAGATCCACCCCGGTTCCTTCCGCAACCACAACCAGCAGCTTTTCAAGGGCTTTGGCCGGGACAAGGGCGCGGACATTCCCGTGCGCACGGAATACGTGAGCGCGCTCAAGCCGCTCCTGGACGAATTCGGCAACGACCCCAAACTCACGGTGATCCTGTTCACCCTGGACGAGAGCGTGTACAGCCGCGAATTGGCCCCCTTGGCCGGGCACTACCCCCTGCTCAAGCTGGGGCCGGCCTGGTGGTTCCACGACAGTCCCGAGGGCATGCGCCGCCATCGCTTGGCCCTGGTGGAAACCGCGGGCTTCTCCAACACCGTGGGCTTTAACGACGATACCCGGGCTTTCCTGTCGATTCCCGCGCGGCACGACGTGGCCCGCCGCGTGGATTGCGCCTTTTTGGCCGAATTGGTGGCCACCCACCGCCTGGACGAGGACGAGGCCGTGCAGGTGGCCAAGGACTTGGCCTACACCTTGGCCAAACAGAGTTATCAACTCTAACCCAGGGACCGGGAATATGGACCTCAACCTTGGCCCAACAAAGCTATCAACCCTGAACCCTTTTGGGATCGGGGATTGAGGATGGGGATGTCTGTCAATTTCATCACTTTCAATCGCAGGAGGACGTATTCATGAAGAAGTTGATCAGAGTAGCACTTGCCCTTTGTGTGCTGGTCATGGCCCTTGGTTTGGCTGTTTCCGCCCAGGCTGAATGGCGGGGCTGGAACATCCACGTGGAAGGATACCCCAACACGGTGGCCCTGGATAAATTCGTCGAATTGGTGGCGGAGAAATCCGGTGGCGAGCTTGAGATCACCATGTACCACTCGGCCACCCTGGGCAACCAGTCCGACGCCATTGAGCAAGTCCGCGCCGGCGCCCTGGAAATCGCCAACTTCAGCTTGGGACCCCTGGGTCCTGTGGTACCTGAAGCCAACGTTGTTTCCCTGCCCTTTATCTTCAAGGACACGGACCACGTGTGGCGCGTGCTGGACGGTGAAGCCGGCGACATGATCAAGGCCGGTTGCGAAGCCAAGGGCCTGGTGGTCCTGTCCTGGTTCGACGGCGGCGCCCGCTCCTTCTACAACTCCCAAGGCCCCATCATGACCCCCGCCGACGTGGTGGGCATGAAGATCCGGGTCATGAACAACGACCTGTACTCCGGCATGATCAGCGCCCTGGGCGGCAATCCGTCTCCCATGGCCTTCTCCGAAGTGTACCAGTCCCTGAAGACCGGCGTGGTCGACGGCGCTGAAAACAACTGGCCTTCCTACGAGTCCACTGGCCACTACGAAGTGGCTCCGTACTATTCCATCTCCCAGCACCTGATCATCCCCGAGATCCTGTGCATCAACGCGGACGTGTGGAACACCCTGTCCGAGGACCAACAGGCCATCCTGGTGGAAGCTGCTGAAGAAGCCGCCATGCTGCAGCGCCAGCTGTGGAAGGAACGCTCCGAGGCCAGCCGCGCCATGGTCACCGAGAACGGCGCCATGATCAACGAGATCCCCGAGAAGAGCGCTTTCCAAGACGCCATGGCCCCCGTGTATGAGGGATTCCTGGCTGACAACCCGGATCTGCGGCCCCTGGTCGAAATGATCCAAAACACTCCGTAAATTAGTGGAACCTGGGACAGCGGTCCGCCCAGAGCCGGGCCGCTGTCCTTTTCCCAACCTTTTCAACAACCGAGCAACCCGGAGCAGGACCATGACAGGCAGCACCCCCACCCACCATAAATCCGTATTCGACAAAATCCTCGATACAATCAGTTTGGCCTGCATAATCGTCACAGGAGTTTCCCTGGTGGTCTTGACCGCGATTTTTGGCTGGCTGGTGTTTGGGCGGTACGTGCTCAACTCGACCCCCACTTGGGTCGAGCAAGTGGCCTTGCTGTTGGTCGGGTATATCAGTTTCCTGGGCGCTGCCGTGGGCATCCATCACAAGACCCACCTTGGAGTGGCCGTATTTTGCGAGTTAAGCCCCAGGCCCGTGCAAAGGATTTTCGCCTTTGTCTCGCACACGCTTCTGTGCCTTTTCGGGCTGGTCATGGTCATTTACGGCTACAAGCTCACCCAGTTCAAATGGGATACCGAGATCCCATTGCTCCATATTTCCGAAGGCGTTCGCACCATCCCGATGATTCTGAGCGGCAGTTTCATATTCTTGTTTTCCATTGGCCACCTCATCCATTTTTTTGGAAAAAAAGACCAGTCGTGCGTGAGCTAACCAAGTAGGAGTTGCATTCATGGGCCTTTTACTGTTGTGCGCATTATTCGTGCTGTGTGTGGTCATTGGGATGCCGGTGGCGTTCGCCCTCGGTGTCGCGGCTGTGTCCGTGTTTTTTTATGAAGGCCTGCCCATGATGATCGCCTTTCAACGGATTGTTTCCGGCATCAACATCTTTTCCTTGCTGGCCATTCCATTCTTCATCTATGCGGGGGAATTGATGTTCCATGGCGGCATCGCCATCCGGCTGGTCCGTTTTGCCTCCTCGGCCGTGGGGTACGTCCGGGGCGGCCTGGGCATCGTCAATGTCTTCTCCTCCATGCTCTTTGGCGGTATTTCCGGCTCGGCCATCGCCGACATCTCGGCCCTGGGCTCCATCCTGATTCCCGTGATGAAAGAGAAAGGCTATGACGACGATTACGCGGTCAACGTCACGGTGACCTCGTCCCTGGCCGGGATCATCATCCCGCCCAGCCACAACATGATTCTGTATGCCGTGGCCGCTGGGGGCGGCCTCTCCATATCCAAGCTGTTCCTCGCGGGATTCATTCCCGGGGTTCTCATGTGCGTGTGCCTGGCTGCGGTGGCCTATGCAGTGGCCGTGAAGCGGGGCTACTCTTCAGAGCCCTTCCCTGGACTCCGCGTTCTCATTATCCAGTTTTTTATCGCCTTGCCCGGCCTGGTCACCGCGATCATCATCGTGGGCGGCGTGCTCACCGGCGTGTTCACGGTCACGGAGTCCGGCGCGTTCGGGGCCATCTACGCCTTTCTCGTGACCATCATCGTGTACCGGTCCATGACCTGGGAGAAATTCAAGATCGCGGTGAGGAATTCGGTCAAGACCACGGCCATGGTCATGATCCTCATCGCCTGCACCGGGGCCTTCGCCTATCTCCTGACCTTCTACCAAGTGCCCACCAAATTGTCCGAACTCCTTTTGAGAATTTCAGAAAACCCGGTGATCATCCTGCTGATGATCAACCTGATGCTGCTTTTTCTGGGCATGATCATGGACATGGCCGCCCTGATCCTGATCTGCACCCCGATCTTCTTGCCCATTGCCGTGTCCATCGGCATCGACCCCTACCAGTTCGGCATGATCCTGATGATGAACCTGGGCCTGGGCTTGTGCACGCCTCCAGTGGGTTCCTGCCTCTTTGTGGGCTGCGCCGTGGGCGGGGTGAAGCTCGAGGACGCGGTGAAAACCATGTGGCCCTTTTACCTGGCCATTTTGGTGGCCCTGATGCTGGTTTCATTTATTCCAGCTATTTCAATGACCTTGCCGAATTTCTTCTCCTGATCCCGGCACGGTTTGGAGGAACACCATGAGTACTCAATTCTTGAGCGAATTATTCGGCCTGCAGGGCAAGGTCGCGGTGGTGGTCGGCGGCACGGGCGTGCTCTGCGGGGCCATGGCCCAAGGCATGTGGCGGGCGGGCGCCAAGGTGGCTCTCGTGGGCCGCAGCGAGGAAAAAGCGCAAGCGCACTTCAAGGAGTGGGGAGCGGCGGAAGGCGAGACCCTGTTCGTGAGGGCCGACGTGACCAGCCGCTCCGACATGGAAGCCGTGATTCCCGAAGTAGAGAACACGCTCGGTCCGGTGGACATTTGGGTCAATGGCGCGGGCATCAATTCGGCCACGCCCTACCTGGACATTGAAGACGAGGAATTCGACCGCATTGTGACCACCAATTTGAAGGCAGTGCACCTGGGCTGCCAAATCATTGCCAAGCACTGGATTGGGCAGGGGCGGGGCGGCTCGATCATCAACATGTCCTCCATGTCCGCGATCCGGCCCCTGAGCCGGGTCTTCACCTATTCCCTGACCAAGGGCGCGGTCTGGAACCTGACCCAAAACCTGGCCTGCGAATGGGCCCAGCAGGGCATCCGGGTCAACGCCCTGTGCCCCGGCTTTTTTCCGGCCGAGCAGAACCGCAAGATCCTGGACGCTTCCCGCGTGGAATCGATCATGAACGCCACGCCCATGCGCCGCTTCGGGGAAAAGGAAGAACTCATCGCTGCCACCCTGCTGTTGGCTTCGGACGCGGCAGGCGGCTTCATCACCGGCAGCAACCTGGTCGTGGACGGGGGGTTCGCGGCCAAGGCCATCTAGCTCCCGCTGAAAGGGGAGTATTTGACGCGGCCCCATACGGGCAGGAGAACCACGTGAGCCATCTCAATGCACTATTGACCGGAACCGGCCAGGGCATATCCGCACAAGAACGGGATTCGGCTGCCGGGGAATTGAACGCGCTGTTCAACGACGGAACCGTTGTTCCGGCGTCGCTTCGCGCGGCTCCGGGCGGAGCCATCGCCGTGGCCGAGGTCGGTCGCTCACAAGTGTATGTGGCTGCATGCCCTGAAAGCGATGAACCCGATTGGTTGAGAAACTTCACGGGCAAGGGAGGCCGAGGCATGGGTGTTTCCGTGCGCACGGCCCCTGCCGATATGACGGGCACGCGCGCCTTGTGGCAGGCCTTGCCCGACACCCAACCCGCGCCTCTGGCCGCGGCGGCCTCGTTCGGGTTCGGCGACCGCACGGGTTTGGCTACTCCAGGCCATGCAGCGGCCATGTTTGCCCAGGGCCGGGACATCGCCCCGATTTTTGTGCAGCAATCCATCCGGGAGATGGAGCGCACGGGCCGCACCCCGGAAGACGTCATGTCCGACGGCGTGTGCGGAGCCGTGGCTTCGGGCTGGCAAGGCCCGGTGGGCGCGGACGCGGACCATCTCAAGACCCCGGAGCACGTGGATGTGACGGCCCGGGCCGGGTTCGTGTTCTTTACCATTGACCCCTCGGACCACGTGGACCAACGGGCTGACGGCTATTCCCCGGCCCAGGTCGAGGAAAAGTTCGCGGCTTTTCTGGCGGACAAGGTGGCGGGCGGGGACGAACTGCTTCCGCTCTACTCGGGCTCTTCCTATACCCTGGACGACGAGTCCGGAACTACGATCAGCCTGGACGAGTTGACCCTGAAGCGGGCCGCGGTGAAATACGGCCGGGCCTTGGCCCATATCAAGGCCATGGCCCTGCACATCGCCGCGCAATGCCCGCAGGGCTTTGAGCTGGAAATATCCGTGGATGAAACCGACCAGCCTACGTCTGTTCCCGAACACTTGTTCCTGGCCCTTGAACTCAAGCGGCGGGAAGTGCCCGTGGTCAGCCTTGCGCCACGGTTTATCGGCGACTTTGAGAAAGGGGTTGATTTTCGGGGCGACATCGCTGCCCTTGAAGAAACCCTCAAGCAACACGCGGCAATTGCCCGTGAATACGGCCCGTACAAGATTTCCCTGCACAGCGGCAGCGACAAGTTTTCGGTCTATCCTCTGTTGGCCAAGGCCACTGAAAGCATGTTCCACGTCAAGACAGCGGGCACAAGCTACCTGGAGGCCCTGCGCGCCGTGGGCCGGGTCGATCCCGGCCTGTTCACCCGGGTCATCGAGTTCTCCCGCTCCCGCTTTGACACGGACAAGGCCACCTACCACATCTCCGCGACCCTGGACCAAGCGCCGGAACCCGGCGGCCTGTCCACTGATGAACGGGAAGAGGTCTATCTCAACCAGGACCCGGGACGCCAGATCCTGCACGTGACCTTTGGATCGGTGCTCACGGTTCAGGAAGGCGGGAACTTAGTGTTCAAGGACGATATTTTCCGGTTGCTCCAAGACAACAAGGCGCTGCATGAAGAAGTCCTGGCGGCGCACCTGGGCCGCCACCTGCGCGGGCTCGCGGGGTAGCTGGCCCGGAAAGACCATATTATGGCTAAGGTTCCTCCATCTCACGCCGCATCTCCTTTGGTCCTGGCCCTGGACGTTGGCTCCTCATCGGCCAGGGCAGTAGCCCTGGATGCCCGGGCCAGGACCATTGGCGGCTGGGAAGTCAGGGAACCTCTCAATATACCCGTGACGCGGGAGGGTGGTTCGGAAATCGATCCAGACCATCTCCTGCACCTCATTTTTTCCTGTGTGGACAAGGTCGTGGGAGCCATGGGCGCACGCGCTGCCGAGATCGCGGCGGTTGCGGGCTGCTCATTCGTGGGCAATCTCATGGGCGTGGATGAAACCGGGAAACCGGTGACCACGCTGACCACCTACGCGGACACCCGCGCTTCCATCGAGGCCGAGAAGCTTCGCGCGGAGCTGGACGAGGTCGAGGTGCACAAACGCACGGGCGCTTTTCTGCACCCCAGCTACCATCCCGCTCGGTTGCGCATGCTGGCTCGGACCAAGTCCGAGGCCTACTCCAAGGCCGCGCGTTGGATCACCATCGGCGAGTACTTGGAATGGACCCTGTTCGGGGAGTACGGGGTGAGCCACAGCGTGGCGTCCTGGTCCGGCCTGCTCAACCGGCATTCCTTGGAATGGGATGAGGCCATGGTCGCGGCTTCCGGGATTTCCTTGGACCAGCTTGGAAAGCTCGCGGACTGCTCACAAAGCCGCACCGGGCTTAAGCCGGAATTCGCGGCCCGCTGGCCCGGCTTGGCGAAAGTGCCGTGGTTTCCCTTTGTGGGCGACGGCGCAGCCGCCAACGTGGGCAGCTTGGCCATGGACCGGGACAGCGTGGCCCTGACCATGGGCACGTCATCGGCCATGCGCGTGGTGCTGCACGGCCATGTGGAGCAAGTGCCGGACGGGCTGTTCTGCTACCGGGTGGACGGAAAACGGGCCTTGGTGGGCGGCGCGCTCAACGAAGGGGGCAATGTTGTTGCCTGGCTGAGGAACACCCTGGGGCTGGACAAGGCAGCCATAGGCCGGATTTTGCGTGAAAAAACGCCGGGCAAACACGGACTCACGGTGCTGCCCCTGCTGGCCGGGGAACGCAGTCCGGGCTGGAAGGGATCGGCACGGGGGGCGGTGCAGGGCATCGGCCTGAGCACCGGGCCCGAGGATTTGGCTGCGGCGTTCCTGGAAGCGGTTGCCTATCGCATCGGGCTGGTGCATTCCTTGCTCGCGCCACTGTTGGACCCCGAGCACATGATCATAGCCGGTGGCGGCGCCCTGCACGCATCCAAAGAGATGGTGCGGCTGGTGGCCGATGTGCTGGGCAGGCCCGTGGCGCTTGCTGAAACCGACGAGGTCTCGGCCCGGGGCGCGGCCATTCTCGCCCTGGAAGCCCTTGGCGCGGCGCGTGAGGCCGAGGGGTGGACGACCCTGCCCATGGAAGTGTTCCACCCGGACAAGGGCCGCCACCAGGAACACGCGCAAGCCATGGCCCGGCAACAGGAACTTTACGGACGGCTTGTTTCCGGCCTCCATTCCTGAGGTGGTCATCAATTCGGGCCGAGCAATTGCCCCAGACATAAATTTTGCCAAGCCATACGCGAGGTGACGTGATGTTGATCGGAAAGGGAGCGCCCCATAGCACGCTGACTCCGGACGAAATCCTGGACATTTTGACCAGGGGTATCGAGCCGGGCGTGGTGCAAGGCAAGCGCGTGCTCGTGCTCACGCCCGATGACACGCGCACCGCGCCCTTGCCCCTGCTGGTGGGCCATCTCATCGACATCATTGGCCCGCGCGCCGCCAAGCTGGATTTCATGGTCGCCTTGGGCACCCACCCGCCCATGGCGGACAAGGCCATTGCCGCGCTCTACGGCATGACTCCAGAAGAGAAGGCCGAGCGCTGCCCTGATGTGGGTTTTCTCAACCACCGCTGGGACCTGGAGGGCACCCTCGCCAAGGTAGGGCGCTTGAGCGGCGACGAGGTGGAGGAAATTTCCGGCGGCTTGTTCCGCGCGGGCGTGGACGTGGCCATCAACCGGGCCGTGCTGGATTACGATCTGCTGATTATCCTTGGCCCGGTGTTTCCCCATGAAGTGGCCGGGTTTTCCGGGGGCAACAAGTACCTGTTCCCCGGCATTGCCGGGGGCGAACTGCTGCATTTCACCCACTGGCTGGGGGCCGTGGTCACCTGCTGGGAGACCATCGGCATCAGGCGCACGCCCGTGCGCGAGGCCATAGACCGGGCCGCCCAACTCGTGCCCACGCCTCGGCTCTGCATTTCCATGGTGGTGCATTCGGCCACGGAGCTGTCCGGGCTGTACGTGGGCGACACGGACGAGTCCTGGACCGCGGCCACCAAGATATCCGCGGACAAACACATCGAGTACAAGGACAAGCCCTTTCACACCGTACTGGGCCGGGCTCCTGAGATGTACGATGAGATTTGGGTGGCGGGCAAGGTCATGTACAAGCTGGAGCCCGTGGTGGCGGACGGCGGCAAGCTGATCATTTACGGCAAGCACATCAAACGGGTGTCGCGGACCTGGGGCGAACTGATCGGCAGGGTGGGCTACCATGTGCGGGATTATTTCCTTCAACAAATGGACAGGTTCAGCGACATTCCCTTGGGCGTGCTGGCCCATTCCACGCACGTCAAGGGAGTTGGGACGTTTGAAAACGGGGTGGAAACCCCCCGGGTGGAGGTGGTCCTGGCCACGTCCATTCCCGAGGAGGAGTGCCGGGCCATCAACTTGGGGTACATGGACCCGGATTCCATTGACCCCGCCGACTATCAGAACAAGGAAGACCAAGGTATTTTGTATGTGCACAAGGCGGGCGAGGTCTTGCACCGCCTCAAAAGCGATAAACGATGAAAAGGGAGAGACTTATGTTTACGCATATGGGTTGGGACGAGTTGGGTTGGGATCCGGTCATGGAGGGAATTCGGCGCAAGGTCATCCACGGCGCGGGCATGACCATCGTGCTGGTCGAGCTTGGCCCCGGGGTGAACGCGGCCGTGCATACCCACCATCACGAGCAGTTCACGCACGTGATCTCGGGCAGCGGTGAATTCAACGTGGACGGCAAGCCCGTGCGGGTCAAGCAGGGCGACCTGCTCAATTTCCCCTCTGAGCTGCCGCACGGCGTGGTGGTGGACCCGGTCGAGCCCCTGGTGGTGTTCGACATTTTCACGCCGCAGCGCGACGAGTTCGCGGCCTCGACCAAAGCTTAAGACCAGCTTAGCCGCTTTTCCAGCGGTACGGCATGGACCAGTCCGGCCTGCCCGTGGAGCTCCTGCTTTGTCCTGCTTTTTGGGGATGGGGCGGGGGTTGCGTGGGCAGGCCGCTTTTGGTTCCAAGATTGCCGGAAAGAGAGTGGGATGGACCCAAGCCGGTAAAGCCGCTACAAAATAACCAGGCTCAAGGACCGAAGGGAAAACACTTCGAGTACACCTGGAGGAGAAACCATGCTGCTGGCTATTCTCATTATCGCGCATGTGGGGGGCGGCGCGCTCATGGGGGCGCTTTTTCCTCCCAACCCGTGGCTCGGGCAGCTTGTGCTGCCGTCCTTTTATCCGCCGGACTGGTCCTTTCCCGTTGTCTGGCCCATCTTGTATGTCCTGATGGCCGTGGCCTTGTGGCTGGTGGTCAAATCACGCAGCGGGCCGAGGAAGACAGCAATCTCCTTGCATGTCATCCAGATGGTGGTGAACTATGCGTTCATGCCGCTCTTCTTTGGGCTGCAGAACACCCTTTTGGGCATGGTGGATGTTGTGGTTCTGCTGGTGCTGCTGCTCATTACAGTAGCATGCTTCTACAAAGTGCGAAAGATTGCTGCGTTGCTGATGGCGCCGTATGTGATGTGGGTGAGCTTTGCTTGTGTGTTGTCGTTTTCACTATGGTGGATGAATGCGTAACTGCTTTGTGACTGTGAATGAGCAGGTGGGTTGTTTTTCTTCTCCTCGGACAGGGACGAAAAAGCCGGGACACTTGAAGCGCCCCGGCCTTGTAACTTCCTTACGCCCTGCGTCAAGAATCGGGTCCTCCGCCACCACCGTCACCGCCACCGTCACCGCCACCGTCATCACCGCCCTCATCGTCACCACCATCGCCAGGGCCTCCGTCTCCGCCGCCACTGTCGTCAGTGGTGACCGGGCTGGACCAATCCTGGCTGTTGTATGTGTCGATCTTTTGCAGCAGAAGGGAGACAAACTCATCATAGCCTGGATCGCCGGGTTTGGGGAATCCCAGTTTGGCATACTGATCCATGAGCCAGTCAAAGAAGTACTGCTTGAACCAGGAAAAAGAAGCGGTTGTTGAAACAAGAAAGTGATCGCCCTGGCCCAGCTGGCACAAGGCTATGTGATCCTTGAGCTTGTCCACCAGGGAGGGGTCCAAACCGCATGTTTCGCACATTGCCAGCGCATTGTTAAAGCACTCCATGGCGTTCACAAAATCGCCATTGAGCAAGTGGCCAGCTCCTTCCATGATTTGGTCTTCGACATATTGAACATGAGCAGGGTCATCGCCATTGAATCCAAAGTTACCGATATTGAATCCACTCTTTGACCCCCCCTGCATTGAGGTATCACCACCAAGGTTGTTCAGCATCGAGTGGGAGGGACCGGTATTCGCGTCTCCTAAAGAGGCCCCAGCGATGTGAGGAACGATAAGGAATGCGGACACGACAAGGGAAAGTATGAACGTTAAACAAAGACGATTCATGGGTCGTGCTCCTGGTTTGGGGGTTGGTATTTTCGGG
>QZKZ01000022.1 GCA_004796465.1 Desulfovibrio sp. | reverse complement strand
TCCAACTCGGCGGACTCCGGTGTAGCCACGATCTCCCCGGACAGGGTGGAACCGTCGATCTCGCCGTCCAGTTCGGCCAGGCGCAGGGTTTCGCCCTGGAATTCCACGCGGGTTTCCAGGCGGACCCGGCGCAGCACGTCCGGGTCTTGGGTGGCCATGTCAGGCAATCCCAGCCCGGCCATAATCTCGCGCGGGTCGCCGCTGAGCACGAAACGCCCCTTGAGCAGGGGGTCTTCGGCCAAGTTGCTGAGCGCCACTCCCGAAGCCTCCAAGCTTGCGCCCAGACCGTCCAATGTCAGGAGCGGGCATTCCAGGGCCATGTCCCGCATGTTCAGGTCGCAGTCCGCTTGCAGAACCAAATGTTTGCCGAGAAAGGCCAGGGTCAGGTCCAGGTCCCGCAGGCACAGCACACTCAGGTCCGCATCCAGGAAAGCCTCGACCTCCAGGGTCGAAGCCAAGGCCATGCTCTGCTCGGGCAGCTCCGTGCGCCATGTGGCGTCCACGGCCATGGGCTGGTCCAGTTGCTTGATGTTCACCGGTCCAAGGTCCAGCTCCAGATCAATGAGCCGGGCCAGGATTTCGGTCTCTCCCGCTTCGTTGGGGGCCGTGACGTCCATGGCAGCGCCTTCCATGGAGAAGGAGTCCAGCACATACTCGCCCGAGAGTAGGGGACGATAGGCCAGTGAGGCCCGGGCCTTGTCCCAGGTGACTATGGTCTCGCCCGTGTAGGCGTCCTTGAGCAGGGCCTGACCCGTGGCCACGCCCAGCCAGGGCAGCACGCTGAGCCGCATCTCCCCTTGCGGAACCAGTTCCAGGCCAACGCTGTAGCGCAGTTCCTCGTTGACCTCGTCCAAATAGTCGGCTGGGTCCACCAAGTAGGGGGCCAGCAAAGCCCCGGCCACTACCAGGATCAGCAGGATCAGGAGGAAACGGAACAGGTATTTGAACAGGACGCGCATGCGGGCAAGCTACGGCCAAGGGGAAGCCATGGTCAAGAAAAAGGCCGCCCCTTGGAGAAAATTGCGTCTTTGACCAGGGAGGACGTGGAGTAAAGAGGACTACCCCCTTGCCAAAAAGCGCATCATTCCTCGGGGGAACGCGTACTTGGGAGGTGCACCCCCTTGACAAAAAAGCGTTTCTCGCCTTGAGTGCAAGGATCGAAAAACATGTCATGCCTTGGAGGGTAACCAGCATGAAACGGCTTATTCCAGTTGTTGCTCTTGTTTTGGCGTTTTGCGTGGGAATTGCTTGGGCCGCGGACGACGTCCCGTATTCCCAATTGATGCAAAATCCGCTGTTCGCCAACGCCACGCCCGAAATCCGGCTGCAAATGCTCAACACCAAAATGGAAGCCGATGAACTGGACGTTTCCAGCGATCTCACCGTGCGTTTGTTCTGGGACGTGATCGTCCAGCAGGCCGATCCCATGGAGCGGCTCAAGCTGTTCACCCAATTGGAGGACCAGTACGACGAGTTTTGGGCCTCCAGCGACCAATCCAATTATTTGCTCAT
The DNA here is from genome assembly GCA_004796465.1 of Desulfovibrio sp. Classification (GTDB taxonomy): domain Bacteria; phylum Desulfobacterota; class Desulfovibrionia; order Desulfovibrionales; family Desulfovibrionaceae; genus MADRE1. Next base: position 3,890 of record QZKZ01000022.1, on the reverse strand, counting down.
GGAATATTTGGCAGGCACGGAACAGGCCGCGAACCTCGACTTTCTGGGATTGATGAAGATCGCCTACGACCTGGAGGAGCAGGGCGTGATCTCGGGCAGCGCCAGCCGTTGGACCATGCAGGGTTTCCTGGCCCTGCACCTGATAACGGACCCGGCCTTTCAGGCCATGTCCCCGGCGGACAAGATGGTGTACCTGCGCGGTCTCAACGACCAGAAGCTCGTTCTGTCCGACAACACCCAAGGGTTTTCCCTGAGCGTGTTTTTCGAACAAATCGCCGGGGTCGCGCCCGAGGAACGCGAAGCATTCATCAACGCCAACAAGGACAACGTGGACGGCTACACTTTTTCCCACGCCCTGGGCGGCTGGATCAACCTGGACGACGTGGAGCCCCTGTTGGACCCGGAAGTTGCCGCTGCAGCCACTCCCCAGGACAAACTGGCCGTGCTCAACGCCAAGATCGAGGCCGAGGTCTTTGACAGCTTTGACCTCGGCGAATACCCGACCAGCGCCCTGATTTGGGAGATCCTGGCCCCCATTGCCGACCCCTGGGAGCGCATCCAAAAATACCGCGAGCTGCGGGACCTGTACCCCAACATGCCCGTGACCACGGACGTGGAGTTCACCCTGGTGGTGGACTTCATGGGCGGCGAGCCCGAAGCCGCGGACAAGAACGTGCTGGGCATTATCCAGCGCCTCCAGTTCATGGAGGACGCCGAAGAGATCAGCTGGCACACCGTGGCTCCCCTGCACTACGGCATGGTGGGCATGTATACCGTGGTCAACCCAGAGTACCGGGCCATGTCCCTCATGGACCGCTTGGCCCACCTCGTGAATTTCGATTCCCAGGGCTGGGCCAGCAGCCTGACCAGTTCCGAATACTCGGAGCAGGTGGCCAGCGAGATTCTGGCGGCCACGCCCGAGGCGGAAAAAGAAGCGGTCCTGGCCCAGGTGCTGGAGATCGCGGACTTTTTCACCACCAGCCTTATTGAAGACGGTTACGTGGATTAACTGGCCGGCTGATCCCGGCTTATTGAGACAAGAGGCCCGGCGCGTCCCGGTTCATGACGGGGCGCGCCGGGCTGCTCAGGACCTCGGCTTGCCCTGGCCGTGATTCAGGGCTATATCCCGCAATTCCAGGGCGTCTTGCCAGGCAATTCCCCCACCCCCCCCTTTTGACTTGGTTGGCCAGGTATGACCTTGGCGGGCGGCTCGGGGAGCGCCCAGCGACACTATCCGGCATTTCAGCAGAGTTGTGTGGACACGAGCCGCAACAAGGAGAACAGCAGTATGACGACACAAACGAACAATCCGCAAGGGGCCACGGCGGCCCAAGCGCTCCAGGCCATGCGCGACGCCCGGCCCCTGGTGCACAACATCACCAATTACGTGGTCATGAATTTCACGGCTAATGTGCTGCTCTCTGCCGGGGCTTCGCCGATCATGGCCCATGCGCCCGAGGAGATGGAAGAGCTGGTGGCCATCTGTTCCAGCCTGGTGATCAACATCGGCACCTTGAGCGCACCGTGGGTGGATTCCATGGTCCTGGCGGGCAAAACCGCGGCCAAGCTGAACAAGCCCGTGGTGCTCGATCCCGTGGGCGCGGGCGCGAGCAAGCTGCGCACGGATTCGGCCTGGCGGATTATCAAGGAAGCAGGCGTGAGCGTGATTCGCGGCAATGCTTCGGAGATCATGGCCCTGCAAATGGCCGACGCCACGACCCGTGGCGTGGACTCCAGCCACGAGGTGTCCGAGGCCAAGGACATTGCCCAGTCCCTGGCCAAGAACCTGGGCGCGACCGTGGCGGTCACCGGCGCGCAAGACCTGGTCACGGACGGCTATACTACCTTGTCCGTGGATAACGGCCACGAACTTATGTCCATGGTTACGGGCACGGGCTGCGCAGCCTCGTCCATTATCGGCGCGTTCGTGGGGTCCAGTTCCGACACCCTGTCCGCCACGGCCTCTGGCCTGGCCTATTTCGGCGTGGCCGGGCAGTGGGCTGCCACTCAGGCCCAACTGCCGGGAAGTTTCATGATCCAGTTCATCGACGGCCTGCACCAGGTGAGTCCGGCCATGGTCCAGGACCAGGCGCTCATTGCAGCCGTGGAGTAATCACGTGTTGAGGGAATCCAGGCCATGACCACACCCGCGCTCATGCTCCAGGGCGCGAGTTCCAACGCGGGCAAGAGCGTGCTCGCCGCGGCCCTGTGCCGCATTCTGCGCCAGGACGGGATTGATGTGGTCCCGTTCAAGGCCCAGAACATGGCCCTCAACTCATTTGTCACCCCGTCCGGGCACGAGATCGGCAGAGCCCAGGCCGTGCAGGCCAAGGCCTGCGGCCTGGAGCCCGATGCGCGCATGAATCCGGTGCTGCTCAAGCCCAATACGGACACGGGCTCGCAAGTGGTGGTCATGGGCAAGCCCCGGGCCAACATGGCGGTGCGCGAATACGTGGCTGCCAAGCCCGAACTGTTCACGACCGTGAAACAGGCCTACGATTCCCTGGCCTCGGAGCACCAGGCCGTTATCCTGGAAGGCGCGGGCAGCCCGGCTGAGATCAACCTCAAGGCCCACGACATCGTGAACATGGCCATGGCCCGCCACGCCAACGCCAACGTAATTATTGCCGGCGACATTGACCGGGGCGGAGTGTTCGCGGCCCTGGTCGGGACCATGGAGCTCCTCGACCCTTGGGAACGGGACTTGGTGGGCGGGTATGTGATCAACCGCTTTCGCGGCGACGCAAGCCTGCTCGACCCGGCCCTGGATTTCATGCTGGAGCGCACGGGCAAGCCGGTCCTGGGCGTGGTGCCCCATATTCCGGACCTGGGTTTGCCCGAGGAAGACTCGGTCACCTTCAAGGACGAGCTGCTGTGCCGCACCACCCCTGATGCCTGCGAATGCGCTGATGGCGGCCAGGAAGAGCTTCTGGACATCGCCCTGGTGGACCTGCCGCGCATCTCCAATTTCACGGATTTCGACGCGCTCAGGGCCGAACCCGACGTGCGGCTGCGCGGGGTGCGCCGGGCCCAGGACCTGGATCAGGCCCCGGATGTGCTGATCCTGCCGGGCACCAAGTCCACGGCAGCTGATCTGCGCTTTCTCGGTGAAACCGGCTTGGCCGAGCGCATCGTGAACCTGGCCCGTGGCGGTGAAGTTGAGATCGCCGGTATTTGTGGCGGCTTCCAGATGCTGGGCCGCACAATAGCCGACCCGGACCGGGTGGAGTCCAGCTCGGGCCAGGAGCAGGGGCTGGGCTTGCTGGACGTGGCAACGGAACTGGCCCCGGACAAGGTCTTGGCCCAGGGCACGGCCCGGCACCTGGAGAGCGGCCACTTTGTCACGGGCTACGAGATTCACCATGGCCGCACCAAGCCTGCCGGACCCGAGGCCACGCCTGTTCCGGCTTTCAAGGGCGAATCAGGCCGGGTCACGGGCTGGGCCGATGACACGGGCATGGTCTGGGGCGTGTATCTCCACGGTCTGTTTGACGAGCCCGGCTTCCGGCGCTGGTTCCTGGACAGGGTTCGCCAGCGCAAGGGCTTGGCTCCCTGGGCCGGGGACACTGCCGACTATTCCGTGGACCAGGCCTTGAACCGTCTGGCCCATGTGGTGCGCGCCAACCTTGACATGGCCGCTGTGTACGGGCTGCTCGGCCTGTCCCCCTCCAAGTCTTCGAGCAAATAAACATTCTTCCCGCTTGACACCCACGTCCATGGAAGCCTAAATTACATGTTTCGATGCTCGGAATGGTGATTTTCCGGGCCTGACATCCGCGTTCGCGATCCACGGAGAGGTGTCCGAGTTGGCCGAAGGAGCTCGCCTGCTAAGCGAGTAACGGGGGTAGACCTCGTTCGAGAGTTCAAATCTCTCCCTCTCCGCCATATTT
>QZKZ01000316.1 GCA_004796465.1 Desulfovibrio sp. | reverse complement strand
GCCCGGGGTTGGTGATCACCAACCATGAAACAAGCAGCAGGGCGCCGAAGAAGAAACGGTACTGCACGATCTCCAGGGGCTGCAGGGACATGGCCAATCCCAGCTTGGCCAGGATAGCCAGGACCCCCAAACTCACTGCTGAAACCACTGAATATACTAACCCTTTTACCACTTCTTTCTGTCCCCCTTATAGGCAAGGCGGCACTGTGCGCGTCTTGCAGGTGCAGGTCAAGATATTTATCGCCTTGTTGGACAGCAGCCCCAGCACCTGATACCGTTGCCACATCCCTTACCTCAGCAAAGGAGTTTCCATGCGCCTTTTGCGCGTGCGTTATCAAAACCAGATATTTTACGCTGCTCTGGGCGACGGCCATGTGGTGTGCCTCAGCCAGGAGTTGGGCTTCACCGACCCCATTCCGCTGGAAGAACTGCAGATACTGCCGCCAACTGCGCCCACCAAGGTGGTCTGCGTTGGCCTCAACTACAAGGGCCATGCCGAGGAATTGGGCATGGACATCCCGGACGAACCCCTGATCTTTTTTAAACCTCCCTCTGCCGTGATCGGCGGCGGCCAGCCCATTGTCTTGCCCGAGGGGTACTCCCGCGTGGACTATGAGGCTGAACTGGCCGTGGTCATGGGCAAGCCCGCGCATCACATCAGTGAGGACCAGGCCGAGGAGTATATTTTCGGCTACTGCTGCGCCAACGATGTGACTGAACGGGAATTGCAGAAAAAAGACGGGCTCTATGCCCGGGCCAAGGGCTTCGACACCTTTGCGCCCGTGGGTCCTTGGATCGAAACCGAGGTGGACGACCCCATGGCCCTGGAGGTCTACGCCAGGGTCAACGGCGAAATCCGCCAGCAAGGCAAGACTTCGGACATGATTTTTACTCCCTTCCAACTCGTCAGTTTTATCTCCAAAGTGATGACCCTGCTCCCTGGCGACGTGATCCTCACGGGTACGCCCGCAGGCATCGGCCCCCTGTCACCTGGCGACGAGGTGCGCGTGGAGATCACCGAGGTGGGGGTGCTCATCAACCCCGTGGTCCGTGAAAAAGATCTTGAGGTCAAGCCCGACGCTGACCAGCCGCCTGTGCAGTAACCCATTGCTATCCAAACGCTTTCTTCCTTCAAGGTGGAAATTCCCTTTCCCCCTTGCCAAACGGAAAATTGTGGCGTATTGGACCCTGTTTCTGGCTGTTATTCAAATTCACACGCTTGGGATGGCCCGGGGGTGCCCGCGAGACAACGGGCAGAAGGGCTGCAACATCCCCTGCGGAGGACACAAAACCCAAAGGAGTCGTCATGGCTTACGTCACCATGAAGCAAATGCTGGAGACCGGCGTTCACTTCGGTCACCAGACCCGCCGCTGGAATCCCAAAATGCGCCCGTACATCTACGGGGCGCGCAACGGCATCCACATCATCGACCTGCAGCAAACGGTCAAGCTGTTCCAAAAGGCCCACGACCTGCTCGTGGATACAGTGGCCTCGGGCGGCAAGGTCATTTTCGTGGGCACCAAACGCCAGGCCCAAGAGTCCGTGACCAAGGAAGCCTCTCGCGCGGAAATGTACTACGTCACCAACCGCTGGATGGGCGGCACCCTGACCAACTTCCAGACCATCCGCAAGTCCATCGACCGGCTGCACAAGTTGGAAAAGATGTTTGAGGACGGCACGGTCAACCGCTTCCTGAAAAAGGAAATCCTGCGCTTCCAGCGGGAAATGGACAAGCTCAACGCGCTGCTGGGCGGCATCAAGGACATGGACACCCTGCCCCAGCTCGCGTTCATCATCGATCCCAAGCGCGAGGACATCGCGGTCAAGGAATGCCGCAAACTGGGCATCCCCATTGTTGCGGTGGTCGATACTAACTGCGATCCCGACCTTATTGACCACGTGATCCCGGGCAATGACGACGCCATCCGCGCCATCAAACTCTTTGTCACTGCCATGGCCGACGCCTGCCTCGAAGGCGCAGCCCGCCGCGAAGAGCAAGCCCAGGATAAGGATGAAGTGAAAAAGGTCGACGCGCCCAAGGCCGAAGCCCCCAAGGCCGAAGCTCCCAAAGCCAAGGAGCCCAAGCCTGAAGAGCCCAAAGCTGAAGAGCCCAAGGCCGAGGCTCCCAAGGAAGAAGCCAAGGCTGAAGCTCCTGCCGAGGAAACCAAGACCGAAGAGCCCAAGGCTGAAGAACCCAAGCAAGAAGACGCCGCCACCGAGACGGCGACCGAATAACCTCGAGACCTCACAAGGAGAGCGGATACATGGCAATCAGCGCTCAACAAGTCAAAGCCCTGCGCGACAAAACCGGCGCGGGCATGATGGACTGCAAAAAGGCCCTGCAGGAGTCCGGCGGGGACGAGGCCAAGGCTGTCGACTGGCTTCGCCAAAAGGGGTTGTCCAAAGCGGCCAAGCGCGCGGGACGGGCGACCTCGGAAGGCCTCATCGGTTCCTACATCCACTCCACGGGCAAGATCGGCGTCATGGTCGAAGTCAAGTGCGAAACCGACTTTGTGGCCAAGTCCGACAAGTTCCAGGAATTCGCCAAGAACCTGGCCATGCAGATCGCAGCCACCAACCCGGTATGCGTGTCCCCGGACCAACTGCCCCAGGACGTGCTGGAGCGGGAAAAAGCCATTTACCGCCAGCAGGCCCTGGACGAAGGCAAGCCCGAGAACATCGTGGACAAGATCGTGGAAGGCCGGGTCAAGAAATACTACAAGGAAGTCTGCCTGATTGAGCAGCCCTTTATCAAAGACGACAAGGTCGTGATCCAAGACCTGATCAATGAGCTGGTCGCCGTGCTTGGCGAATCCATACTCATTGGCCGCTTCACCCGCATGGCGCTGGGCGAGGGCGGCGAAGAAGAAGAATAGCGCACAGGGGCGCGGAGGCTCGGGCTTCCGCGCCTTTTTTGTATCTTGCGGCCGGGATACGGCACAAGACCGTGTATCCGCCCTTTCCGTGTAACCCGGCCCCCCAGCTTTCACCCCAATCCCGAGAGGCGACATGGCATCCCTGCGATTCTCCCGTATCCTGCTCAAGATGAGCGGCGAGGCCTTGGCTGGAGACAAGCCGTTCGGCATCGACCCGGCCACGATCCAGGCGTTCGGCAAGGAAATCGCCGATGTGGCGGAACTGGGGTGCCAGATCGCCCTGGTTATTGGCGGCGGCAACATCTTCCGGGGCATGGCCGCTTCCCAACAAGGCATGGACCGGGTCAGCGCCGACTACATGGGCATGCTGGCCACGGTGCTCAACGGCTTGGCCGTGCAGGACGCCTTGGAGAAACAGGGAGTGGACACCCGGGTCATGACCGCCATTTCCATGCGCGAGGTGGCTGAGCCCTATATCCGCCGCCGCGCCGTGCGCCACCTGGAAAAGGGGCGCGTGGTCATCTGCGCCGCGGGCACGGGCAATCCCTTTTTTACCACGGATACAGCGGCCGCGCTCAGGGCCATGGAAGTCAAGGCCCAAGCCATCTTGAAAGCCACCAAGGTGGACGGGGTCTATGACAAGGACCCCATGGCCCACACCGACGCTGTCAAATACGAGCAGTTGACCCACATGGACGCCCTGAAGAAACGCCTCAAGGTCATGGATTCCACGGCCCTGTCCCTGGCTATGGACAACAGCCTGCCCATCGTCGTATTCAACCTCTTCACCCCAGGCAATATCAAGCGCGTTGTCACCGGCGAATCCGTCGGCACCATCGTGGAAGGAGGAGAGTGATGCAATCCGTACTCAACGACTGCAAGGAACGCATGCAAAAGGCCATGGACAGCTTGGAACGCGACCTGGCCAAACTGCGCACGGGACGCGCGTCCACCACCCTTGTTGACGACATCCGCGCGGACTACTACGGCACGCCCACCCCGCTCAACCAGATTGCGTCGGTGTCCGTGCCCGACTCGCGGACCATCACCATCCAGCCCTGGGACAAGGGCGCTTTTGGCGAGATTGAAAAGGCCATCCAAAAGTCCGACCTGGGCCTCAATCCAGTCAACGACGGTGTCCTGATCCGCATCTCCATGCCGGCCCTGACCGAGGAACGCCGCAAGGAACTGGTCAAGGTGGCCAAGAAGTATTCGGAAGACGCCAAGGTGGCCGTGCGCAATGTGCGCCGCGAAGCCAACGACACCTTGAAGAAGATGAAGAACGACAAGGATCTTTCCGAAGACGAGATGCACAAGGGCCAAGACGACGTGCAAAAGCTCACCGACGACTTCGTGGCCAAAGCCGACGACATTGCCAAGGCCAAGGAAGAGGAAATCCTGGAGATCTGACCTGAGTTTTTCCATCCTGCCCTCGCACGTGGCCATCATCATGGACGGCAACGGGCGCTGGGCCAAAAAGCGGGGACTTTCGCGCAGCGAGGGCCACAAGGCGGGCACTGAAGCGGCCAAGGCCATTGTCACGGAATGCCGCAACCTGTCCATCCCCCACCTCACCCTGTACACCTTTTCCCGGGAGAATTGGAACCGGCCCAAGGAAGAGGTGTTCTTCCTGTTCGACCTCTTGGTCAGCTTCCTGCGCCGGGAACTGCCGGACCTGATCAAGCAGTCCATCCGGCTCAAGGTCCTGGGCGAGTGGGAGGACCTGCCCTTTGGCGCGCGCCAAATGCTGCGCCTGGCCGTGAGCCGCACCAAGAACTGCACGGGCATGACCCTTAATCTGGCGCTCAATTATTCCTCCCGTTTCGAGATTCTTCGGGCCTGCAAGGAGTTGCTGCGCCGGGGTATCGACCCTGCCGAACTGAGCGAAGAGATGTTTTCCGGGCTGCTGTATACCCGGAACCAGCCCGACCCGGACCTGGTGATCCGCACCTCCGGTGAACTGCGGCTGTCCAACTACCTCCTGTTCCAGACCGCGTACAGTGAACTCTATTTCACGGACGTGCTCTGGCCCGACTTTTCGCCGCAAGAACTGCACAAGGCCTTGCACGACTTCGAAAACCGCAGCCGCCGCTTCGGCCTCACCGGGGAGCAGGCCGAGTAATGGCCCTCTCCTCACATCTCAAACGCTGGATCACCTCCCTGGTCCTGCTGCCCCTGCTCATCTGGTCCCTGGTCGTGGGCGGCTGGGCCATTGCCGCATGGATCGTGCTCGGCGCGTCCCTGGGCATGGTGGAGTTCATGGGCATGTTCCGGCCGGGGCGCGGCCATCTGGGCTGGGCCGTTCTGGGGGCGCTCATTGCCTGCGCCATTGTTCTGATCGCCAAGCTGTATGGGCTGGGGTGGTCCTTGGCCGCACTCCTGGGAGGATTCTGGATCGCGGGCTTGGCCTTTTTGTTCCTGTTCGGCCTGCGCAAGGACCCGGAGAGCAGCCAGGTTGCAACGTGCAACCCGGCCAAGGCGGCAACGCCCATGCTCCTGGCCGCGGGACTCATGTATTTGCCGGGTTGCTTGCAGTTCTACGTGTTTTTTTCGCCCTGGGAAATCGGATTCGTGCTGCTTTGCGTGTTCATGTCCGACACGGGCGCGTATTACACGGGCTCCCTGATCGGCGGCCCCAAACTCTGGCCCTCGGTGAGCCCAAAGAAGACCTGGGCCGGGTCCCTGGGCGGTTTGGTGCTCTGTTGCGCGCTGGCCCTCACCTATGGTCTGATCTTTGGCCACAAGATATGGGCCAACCCGGTGAGCGGCGAAGGCCTGGCACCGTGGTGGTTGTGGCTTGCCTTTGCCGCGCCCCTGAACATCGTTTCCCAGTTGGGCGACCTGTTTGTGTCCGCGCTTAAGCGCAACCTGGGCGTCAAGGATTCCGGCAAGATGCTGCCCGGCCACGGCGGCTTGCTCGACCGCATGGACAGTCTGATCCCATCCGCCCCTGTATTCGCCGGACTCAAAGCCCTGTATATGAGCGCCATCGTCACGGTGGTGTAACGCCCGTCAGGTAGCCCTGCCACAGCCATGACCGATTCGGACCACACACACCCCGCACCCCGGTACATAACCTCCCTGGACATGAGCTCCTGGGACGAGGCTACCACCCGCTCCATCGTGGTTCTGGGCTCCACCGGCTCCATTGGCCGCAACGCCTTGGACGTGATCTCCCGCCACATGGACCGGTTCATGGTCCTGGGTTTGGCGGGCGCGCGCAACATTGCCCTGCTCGCCGAGCAGGCCGCGCGATTCAAGCCGCCCTATCTGGCCGTGCTCGATGCCAACCGCGCCAAGGAGCTGCGGGACATGCTGCCCGCGGGCTATTCTCCGGAAATCCTCGTGGGCCCGGATGGTTACGCAGCCATGGCCGGGCTG
>QZKZ01000194.1 GCA_004796465.1 Desulfovibrio sp. | reverse complement strand
GCCCAGGACATTGCCCCCGGCGTATCCCAGCACGTAGCACACCCCAAGGATCGGGGCCTCGTGCACCTGGGGCAGGACCGCTGATACGCTCAGGAGCCACAGGGACATCTCTATGATCCCGGCAACACACGCCATGCGGGAGTTACCGCCCATGGTGAACATGATTCGAAGCGTTCCCAGGGTCACCACGCCCACCTGGGCAATACACACAAGCAAGCACACGGAAAAAATGGAAAAATCCATGTCCTTACCCTCCTTAAAGGAAATTGGAGGACATGATCTATGGCTGAACAGGTCCCGCGTCAACAGAAAAGTGGAGCGGGAATCACCTGGATTACCTGAGGAAAGGAAAAAATATCAGGCCATATAGGACCGCGCCACCCGGAACACGTCCTCGTAGCTCAGACGCCCGCGCACAGCCACGCAGAGCTGGGCGGCCATGTCCATCTTGTGCCGGGCCTCGTCCAGAATGGCTTCCTTGTGCACCCTGAGCCGCTTGCGTACGAACGGCCCGTCAAAGCCGTCCACCACCAAGTGCACGCCCTCGGTGAAAAAGGTGGAATGCACGAATTCGAGAAAATCGGCCAGGGCCATCTTGCCCTCGCGCCGGGCCATGCCTGCATAGAACAGCAGGGCCACCACAAGCTGCTCGTTTTTCATGCGGTGGTCCACGTTGTACAGGCGCGGGTTTTGCCCGGGCTCGGCCTGGGACAGTTCCTGGGCCAGTTCAATGGCCCGGTCCTCGCTCACGGGCGGGGCCGCGAACTTGGCCGTCATCTTGGCCAGGGTCTTGCGCGGGTTCTCGTTGGCGGTCATGTCCAAGAGGGTCAACCGCATCAGGTCGAACTTGCGGGCCAGCTCCGCGAGCAGGGTGTCGCGCTTGGCCGCTGCCAATTCCAGCAGCCGCTCGTCAGGCAGGGAGGTCAAGCACAGCTCCAGCAAATGCCGGATATAGGGCTCGGAGGTGTATTCCGCCTCCTTTTCCAGGATCTTGGAGTTCTTCTTGCCTTCCAGGAGCTTCGAGATAGCCAGCCAATAGGCCGCGACCCCCTCCACGGGAATCTCCACCATGTCGAAATCGCGTTCAATGTCCATGCTCTTCTCCGGCATGCGGTCCTGGTCCCCTATTATTGATACCAGATGCGTATACCCCATTGCGCTTCACGGGACAAATGCCTCTGCACGCATCCGCCCCAAACGCGAAGCCGCCGCTCCCCGGGCATTGGGAACGGCGGCTTCCTATAATTGAGGATGGATCGCTTGGCATTCGATCCGTTGGTCTCAAATAGCGTTGGTTAAAAAAACTTCCGGGACACCGTCTGCGAGGCCTTAAGGGAATCCTTGTGTAGATTGGGCTTATTGCCCTTCCACCTTCTGGATCTGTTGATTCTCCTTGGGTCCGTCATAACGTATGTCCCAGACTAATTTAAAACTAATCATCCAATTCCTCCTGTCAATAGAGGAAATAGAAAATGTTCGTAAAAAAGCCCGGCTACGCATCCGCAGCCGGGCTTTTCGCAGCAATTTCCAGCTCAATCATCGATCAAGATACTGAGACGCGCACCAGCCCTCGACGTTGGTGTCGCGGACCTTTACCCTGGCCCAACCATCACGGTATTCGTAGACCCGGACCCACTGGCCGCGGTGGACCACGGTGACCACGTCGCATTCCATGGACGGGCAGGAACGCACGTTCAGGGAGTCCGTGTCCACCACTTGCCGGTCGTAGCCGGAGGGCGGCGGGGGATCCACATCCACGGACACGCTGCAGCCCACGGCGAACAGCAGCAGAGCCATCATCGCAAACATCATGGGAACGAGCTTGTGTTTCATGATCCGTTCACTCCTTATGAAATTTGCCTGGTTAAAGCATATCAGGGAAACCATGTCTAGGCCTGACCCAGCTTTACCCAGCCTTCTCCCCCCCGCGCGGCATCCGCACAAACGCCAACATAACCAGCCCCACCACGAAAAACACGGTCAGCGACAACACCGCGGGCCGCGCCGATCCCAGCGACTGGCTCACAATGGCGAACAAGAACGGCCCGGCAATGGACGACACCTTGTGCACCACGGAAAAATACCCAAAAAACTCAGCCGAGTGCTCCTTGGGAATCATGGATCCAAACAAGGACCGCGACAAGGCCTGGGAACCACCCAGCACCAAGCCCACCACAGCGCCCAGAATATAGAACTCGCCCACGCTGCTGATGAAATACCCGTACACCGCGATCCCGGTCCACACCACCAAGGCAGTCATCAGAGCAAGCTTGGTCCCGATCTTCTCGGCCAAGCGGCTGAAAAAGAACGCGCCAAATATGGCCACGAACTGGATAATCAGCAGGGTCAGCATCAGGTCCGTTGGCGTGAAACCCAACTCGTCCCGGCCATAAATCGTGGCCATGGCGATCACGGTCTGGATG
>QZKZ01000164.1 GCA_004796465.1 Desulfovibrio sp. | reverse complement strand
GCTCCGGGTATCCTTGGAACAAGAGGGATTCACCGTGACCGAGGTCGTTGGCGAGGACGAAGCCAAGGAGGCGCTCACCCGCCAGATTCCAGACCTGGTGGTCATGCGCTTCATGATGCCCACGGCCCAGGAGTTCAAGCTGGCCAACATCATCGCCACCAACAAGGCCCTGACCGGGGTGCCGGTGATGATGCTCACGGTCAAGGACGCGGCCAACGAACGCTTCCTCATGTCCCTGGACCGCTACTTTCCCAATCCGGTCAAGGCCTCGTCCATCGTGTCCGAGATCTCGGTTATCGGCCGCAAGCAAGGCCCGGTGCGCTCGGTGCTCGTGGCTGACGACGGCCCCAAGCTCGTGCAGTCCATGACCGACTTTCTCAATGCCAGGGGCCTGAACGTCAGCTTCGCATTCGACCAGGCCGAGACCCTGCGCCTGGCCGGAGAAGAGCGGCCGGACCTGATTATTGTCGGTGCGCTCATGGCCCAACGCCACAACATGATCGCCAACCTGCGCTTTGATATGGGCCTGTCCAAGATGCAATTCATCCTCCTGGGTGGCAACAACGCTTAACTCCAAGCCATCTCCCACAGCGCCCTGGCCGACGGCGGCATGGCGCCCCAGCATATTTGACATCCTGTTTCCCTTTATCAACACTTTTCCAGTTCCCGCAGGTCGACTTTCAGAGGTAAAAGCAGTACTATCTTCCTCTGGACCTTGGAAAAGCGGTCATGAAACGCCCCGCCCACGCGATATGGTGGGCCTGGCGTTCCCCGGCCCCCTCAAGGTCCCCATGAAGAAAAATACGTGGCGTAAGATATCTTAACACTGGGGATGAGCGCCTTGATTATGTTGCTTTGTAAGCCTCTGCATTGACAAGTTTTTTTACAAAGCCTTCATTTCCTTGCTCTGTGGGGACAAAGCGTTGCGTGTATTTCCTATTTTCCTGTAACTGATACACCGAGCCATGCCGTTAGACACTCCCACTCCTGACGAAGGGCTTGAAAACCTCAAGCCTGCCCACCCCTCTCCAGAGCCTGCTCCGGATACTCAGGGCAAGGACCTGCTCATCCGCGATTTGGTTGAGCCCGTCCCTTACGTGGGGCCTTCCACCATCGTCCAGGACGTCAAGGACCACCTGGGGGGCGACAACCCCGCCAACTCGGTGGTGGTCGTAAACGGCAACCGTCCCGTGGGACTGATCATGAGCCTGCACCTCGGCCACATCTTGAGCCGGGAATTCGGTGCGGCCGTGTACGAAAAGCGACCCGTGGACCAGGTCATGGACCCCGAGCCCCTGATCGTGGAAGGGGACGCACTGGTGGAAATGGTGGCCAACAAGTCCATGCAACGGCAGGTGGCCAAGATTTTCGACCACATCATCGTCACCCAAAAGGGCGTTCTCGAAGGCATTGTTTCCGTGCCCTCGATCCTCAAGGCCTTGGCCGACCTCCAGGCCAACCGGCACCAAAGCGCCCTGGCCGTGAACAAAAAGCTCAAACTTGCCAAAAGTAAAACCGACTCCATGAACCGGGCCCTGCGCAACGCCTTTGACCGTCTGCAAGAAGTCGACAAGATGAAGACCGACTTCCTGTCGATGGTCTCCCACGAGCTGCGCACACCGCTCACCTCGGTGCTGGGCTTCGGCGAAATCGCCCAGATGAAGCTCAAGGAAGAGATCATTCCCAAGCTCACCGTGGAGCAGCAGGCCGCAATCAAGGCCGCGCACACCGTGGAGTCCAACATCGAGATCATCCTCTCGGAAAGCGAGCGCTTGACCGCCCTGGTCAACGACGTGCTCGACATCGCCAAGCTCGAGGCGGGCAAAATCGAGTGGAAAAAGCGGCCGCTGAACATCAACGATGTGGTGGACCGCGCGGTCTCGGCCACCAAAGCCCTGTTCCGCAACAAGGGCGTCAAGGTGGTGCTGGAGCTGGCCCAAGACCTGCCGCCCATCAACGGTGACATGGACCGCTTGATCCAGGTGGTCATCAACCTCCTGTCCAACGCGCACAAGTTCACCCCGCGCGGCGCCGTGACCTGCCGCACCAGCATCAGGGACAACGCCATTGAAGTGCGCATCATTGACACGGGCCAGGGCATTTCCAAGGAAAACCAGGAGCAGGTGTTCAACAAATTCCGCCAAGTGGGCGATCCCCTCACGGACAAACCCACGGGCACGGGGTTGGGCCTGCCCATTTGCAAGCAGATCATCCAGTCCCACGACGGCATCATCGGCGTGGACAGCGAACTGGGCAAAGGCAGTGAATTCTGGTTCGCCCTGCCCCTGGAGGAGGCCGACGACATCGAGAGCAGCTTCGTCAACCTGGAGATGCTCAAGTACCGGGTCAGCGAATCCCCATTGCCCGGGGCCTTCGGCAACCAGGAGAACAACGGCGTGGGCGTCATGCTCGGCACGATCCTCTTGGTGGACAACGATGACCAGACCCGTACCTTGGCCAGGGCCGCCATGCAGGACGAAGGCTTTACCGTTATCGAGGCTGAAAACGACGACAAGGCTGCCGAAGCCCTGAAGCAACGCGTGCCGAACATCATCGTGAAACGCTTCACCGAGGCCACGCCCGAGGGGTTCCAATTTGCCGGCACCCTTGCCGGGAACAAGGTCCTCAAGCAGATCCCCATGATGATGCTCTCGGTCAAGGACGGCAATGACGAAAGCCATCTCATGTCCCTTGACCGCTACTTTCCCAACCCGGTCAAGGCCGTGGACCTGGTCGGCGAATTATCGCACATCAGCCTCAAACACGGGCCCGTGCGCTCGGTGCTCGTTGCTGACGACGGCCCCAAGCTGGTCCAATCCCTGTCCGATTTTCTCGGTTCCAGGGGCCACGCTGTGAATTTCGCTTTTGACCAGAGCGAGGCGCTGCGCCTTGCAGGCAACGAGCGGCCGGACGTGATCATCGCCGGAGCCCTGATGGCGCAACGTTACAATCTCGTTGCGAGCTTGCGTTTTGACTTGGGCTTAGGCAACATGAATTTTATCCTCTTGGGAGGAAACAATGTTTAGGGACTTGGTACGCCACCCCATGCAGCCCGGACCCGTCGGCACCGCGAGGTGCACATGAGCGTGAAACTGCGCCGTATCCTCGACAACAACCGGGTCGCGGACATGGTCACGGAATTGGCCAAGAGCTTGGGCACGGATATCCAGGTTCTTGACCACAAGGGCCGGGTCCTTTTGGGCGGCAACGGCGCCGCGCCCAAGGGCGGCGCCGAGTTTGAGATATCCGCCGGAGGCAAGGCCGCGGGCAAGGTGATCGGTGCCCCTTCCGCAAAGAACGTGGCCGACATTCTCTCCCACTTGGCGGAGCTCGAAGGGGAAAAGCGCAGCCTGGGCAAGGAAACCCTGGACAAGTACGCGGAAATCACCATGGTCCACGACTTGTCCAAACTTCTGTCCAAGGCCACTTCCGCGAGCCAGACAGCGGAAATCACCCTGTCCAACGCCATGAAGCACTTTGGCGCCGACTTCGGCGTGGTGGCGCTCATGGGCGGAGAAAGCGGGCCGTCTTTTCTGGCCCTGGAAGGGGAACAAGAACTGGTGCGCAAGGGCTTTCATGCGGGAGTCGCCTTGTGGGAACAAGTCTTGGCCTCGGGCGACGCCCAGGTGGTGGACGACTGTTCCAAAGACGCCAGGCTCAAGAAAAACGGAGCGTCCCTGTCCTTGCTGTGCGCGCCGCTCAAGGCCATGAACACCACCCTGGGGGTGGCCGTATTGTGGTCCCAGGAGGCCGGGCACTTTTCCGCCAAGGACATCACCTTGCTGCAAACCCTGTGTCTGCAAACCGGGCTCGCCATGGGCTGGAGCCTGCTCTATGATAAATTGCTCGGCGTGGTCGAGGTAGTTACCGACGCCTCGTCGCTCTTGGTGCAAATGACCACTCCCGGAGGCGGGGACTCATAACCCGCTTGCTCCGGCAGAGTAAGGACGTATCCATGCGTGTTCTTGTGGCGGATGAAAACCCGGTGACCCAAAAGGTCCTGGTCAACATGCTCACCTTTCAGGGGCACAATGCCCGTGATTTGGTGGGCGGGCACGACGATCTCGTGGAGAGCCTCACCGGCAACGCCTGCGATCTCGTGCTTGTGGACTGGAGCCTGGCCGCGGCCGACGATTTCCAGTTGCTCAAGACCATGAAGGACCGCAATCTGTTTCAACTCAAGCCCATGCTGATCATGGTTCCGGGCATGGAGCAAAAGCTCATTGACCAAGCCGCTGGGTATGGCGCCCAGGATTTCCTGCCCAAGCCCATCCCGGCCCACATGCTGGAACAAAAACTTTCCGAGTTGGTGGGCGCTGTTGACGGGGACCAGGACGGCGCCCAGGAAAACGGCGGGCCAGCCACGTTCTTCATCAACGAAGACGAGGCCCTGGACGGGCCTGATGAAGAGGTAGCCGCTCCGGACCCCACCCCGGTCCTGGACCTGGACGAAGACCCTGGTCCCGAGCTTTTTGCCGAGGACACGGTGGAGGACAGCCCGGCTTCGGCCCCTTCGGCCCCTTCGGCCCCTTCGGCCATGGACCTGCTCGACGATACCGGTGGCCAGGACAAGGCCGCCTCGCCCCTGGACGGCCTAGATGTAGAACCGGCAGTAGAGCCGGTTGCCGAGCCCGAGCCTGTTCCGGCAAAGGCCCAGCCCGTGAACATGGGCGACACCGCGGACATGCTCGAAGTGGAGTCCCCGGAAGACAGGGCCAAGCGGCACTTCCTCCTGGGCAAGGAACTCCTGGCCAAGGGCAAGACCAACCACGCCATCAACGAATTCGCCAAGGCCATCAACCTCAAGGAAGTGTTTCCCGAGGCCCTGCGCGGCGTGGCCGTGGCCTTTTTACGCGCCAAGGACGTCAAACGCAGCAAGCATTTCCTGGACAAAGCCGCTGAAGCCTACGTGCTGTCCACCCGCTTTGACGAGGCCGAGCAATTCTTCAAGGAACTCAAGGAAAAAGGCCACAACCCGGTCAACCCCTTTCGCAAGGTCGCGGATTCCCTGCGCGGCCAAAGCGACTTCATCACGGCCCGCAAACTCTATGAGCGGGCCATGGCCGCGGATCCCACGGACGCCATGTCCGTGCGCCACCTCATTACCTGCTGCCGCGAGCTGGGCGACACGGACCAGGCCGTGTCGGTGCTCACCGCGCTCCTCAAGCGCCACGGCGGACCGGACTGGGCCAAGTCCCAATACACCGAATTGACCGGCACGCCTTGGGGCGGCGCACCCGGCGGCGAAGCCGCGGTCATGGACAGCGCGGTCCCCAACACGGACCTGGCCACCATGTCCAGCGACAGCATGAAGATCCTGGTGGTGGATGACGAGCCCCACATCCGGCTGCTCCTGGAACAGTCCCTGGAGGCCCTGGAAGACGAGGGCGTGACCCTGCTCTTTGCCGACAATGGTAAAGACGGCCTGGACACCATCCAAAAAGAGACTCCAGACCTGGTCTTTCTCGACGTGATGATGCCCAAGATGAATGGCTTTGAGGTCTGCAGCGCGGTCAAGCAAAAGCTGAAGATGGACGAGGTGTACATCGTCATGCTCACGGCCAAGGGCCAGGAATTCGACCGGAAAAAAGGCCTCAAGGCTGGTGCCGACGTGTACATGACCAAGCCCTTCCGCCCCCTGGAAGTGGTCCGCTTGGCCCGCGCGGTTCTGGACCTGGTTTAAGCGTTTTTCCCTGCTTCCCCGCCCGCCAAGGCAATAAGCGCTCCGGACTTCTCATCCCGCGCCCCTGCCGGATCCAGTTCGTAGTCCACCTGCTCGCCTTGACGCAGTTCCCCGCCCTTGTGCGCCGACACCAGCAGCAGCCCGTGGCGTGAGCAGCCGTACCAGGCCCTGGCGCCCCCGACCCTGATCGCGTTGGACAGCACCCGGGCCCTGCCGCTTTCCCGTGGGGCCGCGCTCCGTCCGAGCAAGACAAAACTCAGGCTCGCGCTCTCCTTGCCCAGCCCGGCGGCTTTTGACAGGGAACGCAACCAAACCGGAGCATGCTCGGTTCCTGTCCGGAAATGACACCACATGTCCCGTCCCGCCAAGGGACAGGGCTCGGCATGAGTGCAAGGGGACAAGGGGGAAAAACCCTGCTCCAAGGCGGCCTCGCGCATGCGCACCACCATTTCGCCGCCTGAACGGGTGCCCGGTTCCACGAGCAGCAATTGGCCGCCCAGCCCCTGTTCGCCCGGCCTCTGTTCACCAGGGAGTTTGATCCGCGCCAGCAGCTTGGCCGCGAATCCCGAGACAGCCTCGCCCGCTCCCCTGCGGCCCGTTTCCATGCGCAGGGCTTCGTTGAGCACGTTCACGGCCAGGACCAGGTCCAGTGGCTTGCCCACCCCGGCCAGCCCCTTGTGCAAGGGGCCGTGGTCCAGGAACACGCGCCAGGGCGAGCTACGCTTTTCCCCATCCCTGTCAATGGCCCCAGCGGGCGGCAAAGGGCCGGGCGCGGCGCGCATGAGTTCGTTGAGCACGGCCCGGCCCTGGGTCATGATCCGCTGGGACCGGTCCATGCAGTGAATGTCCAGGCCAAAGCCCCGCCATTGGTCCATGGCCAGCCACAGGGCCTGCGCCGAGGTGAGCGGGCCGCTGCCCAGATCGGCCACGGTTCCTCCCGTGTCCAGGGTCAGCAAGGGGGCCAGGCCCGGCAAGAGCAGGCTCAAGCGGTACAGGTTCCACGGCAGGAAATAGCGCAGATAGGCGGAGATCATGCGCGGGGAGCGCATGTAGTCGCTGCTGAGTTCGGCCCGGTCGCGGGTGAGCAAACGTGACAGCTCACGCACGGCCAGGGGCGTGTCGCGGCGGTGCTTGGCGGGCAGGGGCACGGCCTTGTCCAGGATCTTGCCGTAGCTGTCCAGAAGCGCGGCGGCCTGCCCGGACGGGGGTTGCAGCAGGCCATGTCTCCTTGAAACCGCTGTCCGAGAACGCGGCCCGTCCGTGCGTTGCTGTTGCGGGCCAGGCCGGGGCTTGGGCTTGCGCTGGGGACCGCCCTTGCCACGCTCCTTGTGCTTGGGCCGGGAACCGCCCTGGTTTTCAGAGTGTCCAGAGCCGTGAGACCCCTTGCCGCCCTTGCCTGTTCCTTGTCTGCGCGCCATGGCCCGTGCCTTTCGCTCCTCACGGGTCAGCCCGTGAAGGTAAACACCATGTTTCGGACATAGGAACGGCCAAAGCCGTATTCCGAAGCCAGGTCCAGGACCTTGACCTTGGCCGCGGTCTTGGCCAACTCCTCGCGCAATTCAGGATGGCGCAACAGGAACCCGGCCCCGGCCAGGGACAAGTTGCCCACCTGGTGGACCCTGAGCCCCATGCCCGGCGGTATGAATCCCAATTCTTCCAGGTCGCGCACAGAAACATGCCGGCCCATGGCTCCGGCTAAATATACGGCGGTCAAGTCGTTCTGGGTCAGCCCGGCCCGGCTCAGGAGCTTGGTAAAAGCCACGTTGAAGGCCGCCTTGACCTTGAGCAGGGCTTCCACGTCGTCGCCGGTCAAGTACATGGCTTGGTCCGACCAGACCTCGCCTTTGAACACGAAACGTTGTTCACCCCACGCCGTGGTCAATTGCCGTGCGAGCCGCGCGGCCAGGGGGGAGATGGACGAGGCCTGCTTCTGCTCCACGAATCCGCCGTCCGGCTCCATGATGCCCACGGCCAGCAGGGATTGGGCCAGGGACAGATATCCCGTTCCGGTCACGCCCGGACACTCGCCGAAATCCTCCACAAATCGCGGCGAAAGCCCTTGGGGCGTCAAGGCAAAAGCGGTGATCGCGCCGGGTTCGGCAGCGCAGCCAAAGGTCAGGCCGATCCCTTCCAGGGCCGGTCCCAGGGGCACGCTGGCCCCGAGCCAAGTGTCCTTGTCCACGGCCAGGATGAATTCGCCGTTGGTGCCCATGTCCGCAAGCATGAAGGGGTAGGCGAATCCCTGGCCGGACCACAGCAAATGGGCCATGCCCGCTGATATGTCCGCGCCCACAAAGGGGGCGATGAGCGGCGGCACGTACACGGGGGGCAAGTCCACGGCCAGCAGCATTTCCTCGCCACCGTTCCAATCCAGGAAATAGGGCGCCCGGCTCAGGCCCGAAACATCCCGGCCCAAGAGCAGGTAGATCATGGCGGGATTGCCCGCCACGCACAGTTCCGCGTCCCCGGCATTGAGCCCGGCCATGATCTCGGCCAAGCGTTCCCGCACCAGGGACCGCAAGCGGTCCGAGCCGGACCAGCCCGTGGCGTAGGCCAAGCGCGACATGACTTCCGAGCCGATGCCGATCTGGGGATTGAGTTCCGAGCCCCGCGCCACCACGGTCTTCCCGGCGTAGGCTTCCCATTGCACGGAGGTGGTGCCGAGGTCCACGGCCACGCCGGTGATGGCCGCGTTCTTGGCGTGGGGTGAATACCAGCGGTTGGGGCCGCTCAGGGGCGGCGGCAAGTGCACGGTAATGCCGTTCTCGGCCCGGTGGCGGCAGGACATGCGCCAGCCCTGCTCCAGTTCCTTATCCGTGAGTCTCAACCGTTCGGCGTCAACAGGCTCGGGCGCGCTTCCCTCGAAGCGCACCCGGCACATGGCGCAACGGCCAAGCCCGGAGCACAAGGGCCGGGGGGACACATACCAATCGGAGAACACGGCGCGGGCCAAGGTTTCGCCCGGCTCCACCGGCACCTTGATCTCGCGTCCCGTATGGTCAATTACCGTCAGCATTCCCGCTATGGTTGCTTGAGTCTGGGTTGTGGTCAAGACTTTCTTGCACACCCCAGGGGAAAAAATATGTATTTTTCCGGCGCGGTCCATGTCCTTGCGCAGGAGATAACACCCACTCAGCCCCACAAACCGATGATGGCCGCGCCCAACGTCATGATGGCCGCCCCGGCCAATCGAAAGCCAATATGCCGCTCCCGGAACAGCAGCCAGCCGTAGCCCACGGAAAACACCCCGGCCAAACGTTTGATGGACACCATGTACACGGCCTCTATCAGGGACAGGGCATAGAAGTGGCAAAACACGTGCACAAAAAAGAGCAGGCCCAAGAGGACCATGGGCCGCCACCGGACCGCATATATGCCCAGCCTGACCTTGCCCGTGGCCAGGAGCGCGCCCAAAAGCGCGGTGTTGTGGATCAGAAAGAACCAGGCGCAGCCGTACAGGGGCGAGGATTGCTGCACGACCAGTTTGCCGAAGACAGCGGCCACCCCCCAGATGGATGCGGCCAGGAGCATGAGCAGGGAGCCTTTTTCCCTGGCTATGGCCCGGATCGGCCCCAACAGCGCTCCCTTGCCCCCGCTGTCCAGATTGAGCACATACCCGCCGACCACGATGGCGAAGACCCCCACCGCGCCCCAAGGGCCGGGCAACTCGCCCAGGAACAGGAAACCCGTGACAATGACCAGGGCCGGGGTCACTGACAAGAAGGGCAGGGTCACGGACAGGGGCGAAAGCTTGATGGCCAGGGTGTGGCTGGCGAATCCAGCGGCGTTGATGGGCACAAGCAGGGCCAGGTTCCACCAGAACGCGGGGTCCACTGTTTCGGGCCGCTCCACCATCCAGACCATGGCCGCGAAAAAGGGCAGGGAAACCACCAAGGGGCTGGCCATGACCTCCAAATGGCGCAGATCAGCGAGCCTGGCCTTGATGATCGCGGCCTCCGTGGCCGCGGCAAAGGCGGTGAACAGGGACAGGAAAAACCACAACATGGGACAACACCTGGGCCCGAAGCCGGTTGACGGTGACGCTGGGAAAGGCGCGGAGCCGGTTACGAGCCGTTGTCGGCCTTGGCCATGTCGTCCATGACCGTGGCGATGTTGGCCAGGAGATTGGCCAGGTCGTCCAGATCGGAATTGGAAAAGTTGGCGGCGTCGTTGCCCTTGAGGACTTCCACCACGTCCAAGACCCGCTGGGCCATGGTGGTGATCTGCTTTTTTTCCTCGTCGGTCATGGAACGCTCCTCATTGCGCTTGTTCCCGCACGAACACCCTGCCGGACCAAAGGCGCAGCAACAATCATAATGCACGGGCTTGGCGGAAAAAGCAACCAGTCCAAGTCAAGCGTGGCGAACATACCGAGCCCGGCGAGCCTGGCCATCATGAAGACCCGGGGTCAGGACCGTCACCACGAGGGATCGGTTCTCAGCAGGTCACCGGCCTCCTGGCCGGGCATGGGCTTGGCGAACAAAAAGCCCTGGCCGAATTCGCAGCCCAGGTCCGTGAGGCGGCGCTGCTGGTGGACTGTTTCAATGCCCTCGGCAATGACCTGCTTGCCCAGATCGTGGGCCAGAGACACGATGGTCTTGATGATGCCGGCGTCGTTGTTCTCCCCACTCGTATCCCCTGCCCTGTTTTCCTCGATCAGGCGCACGAATGACTGGTCCACCTTGAGGAAATCAAAGGGAAAACGGTGCAAGTAATTGAGCGAGGAGTAGCCCGTGCCGAAGTCGTCGATGGACAGCTTGATGCCCCGGTCGCGCAAGGTGGCCAGCAGGGCCAAGGACGCTTCCGCGTTGTCCATGATCCCGGACTCCGTGACCTCCAGCTTGAGGAGCCGTGCCGGAAAGCCGGACTCGGCGATTGCCGCGTCCACGTCCTGGACCAGAGTCTCCGAGGTGAACTGGCGCACGGACAGGTTCACGCTCATCATCAGACCGGGGTCATGGTCCAGCCATGCGGCGCCCGTGCGCAAGGCCTCGCCCAGCACGTACTTGCCCATGGGCACGATGAGCCCGGTCTCCTCGGCCAGGGGAATGAACGCGCCGGGCGAGACCATGCCGTTGTGGGGATGGAACCAGCGCACCAGGGCCTCGAACCCGGCGATGCGGCCCGTTACCAGGTTCAGGATGGGCTGGTAAAAGACCCGGAATTCGCCCTTGTCCACGGCGCGGGTCAGGTCCATCTCCATTTCCAGCCGTTGCCGCGCGCTCTGATGCATATCCGCGTCAAAGACCTCGCAGCGGGCCTTGCCCCTGGCCTTGGCCCGGTACATGGCCGTGTCCGCGTCCCTGAGCAGTTCCTCGGCTCCGTCGTATTCACCGGTGTCGAACACAATGCCGATGCTGGCCGTGGTGAACAGCTCCCGGCCGTGGATGTCAAAGGGGTCGTTGAGCACTTCCTGCAAGCGCTCGGCCACGAGCAGGGCCTCGCTCTCATTGGACACGGAGCTGAGCAGCACGGTGTACTCGTCGCCGCCCAAGCGGGCCAAGGTATCCTGGGTGCCGAGCACCCGCTCCAAACGCCGGGACAAGGCCACGAGCAATTCGTCGCCAGCCATGTGGCCCAGGGAGTCGTTGATGAACTTGAAGCGGTCCATGTCCAGGAAAAGCACGGCAAATCCTGCCGCGGGAATCTCCTTGGCCCGGGCCAGGGCTTGGTCCAGCCGGTCCATGAACAGGGCCCGGTTGGGCAGCCCGGTGAGCGCGTCGTGAAAAGCGTCGTGCAGGAGTTGCTCCTGCATGCGCTTTTGTTCGGTCACGTCCTGGACATGGATGTGCACCACATTGTGCGTATACAGCGGATTGTAGGTCCAGGCGTAGATCCTGTCCTCGACCTTGTGCTCGACTTGGCTGCGGCCCGTCTGGTTCTCCAGGCACGCGGCCACTACCTCGTGGTGCACTGGAGGCAGGAACTCCTCCATGTGCACGTTCAGCCGGGTCAGGGTCAGTTCGGTGGCCAGGTTGGTGTAGGCGATGTCCCCGCCTTCCGAGGCCGTGAGCACGGGCGAGGGATTCTCCATGGGAATGGCGGCCAAGCGCTGGATCTCGTCCTGCTTTTCCAAGATTTCGGCTTGGCTCGCCTTGAGGTCCGACAGGTCGAAGATAAAGGTGGAGGAACCAATGAGTTCGTCCTCCAGGTTGTACAGGGGCGAGATGTACACACTGACCACGCGCTCCGATCCCTGGTGCCCGGTGATGCCCAGCTCTTGGTTTTCCACGCAGATCCGCTTGTTGAGGCAATCATCGGCCAACTGGCGCATGGCCTGGTTTTGGCTGAAAAAATCGAAAATATCCTGGCCCTGATGCTCCTCGGGATTGAGGTCGTATTCCAGGAGCCGGAGCATGGCTTGATTGACAAAGGTGATCTTGTCCCGGGTATCGCTGACCAAAAAGGGCGCGGCTATGGATTCCTGGATACCCTGGCTGAAGGCCAAGCGGTGCTTGAGTTCGCCCACCATGGACCGGATATTGCCGGACAGGTCGGCCAGGTCCTTGCCTGGAGGGGTTTCCGGCTCGGCCTGGTAGTCGCCCCGGGCCACGCGCCTGGAATAGGCAATGAGCGAGTGCACGGGCCGGTGCACATCACGGGCCACCGAGGCCACGAGCAGCCCTGCCAGGACCAGGGCCACGCTGCTCAGGATGAACCCCCAGCGACGCCATGAGGAATAGCTGGCCATGCGCAGGGAGAGCAGTTCGTCCAATTCCTGGGAGCCCACTTCAAAGAGGTCGCATCCCGACACGTACGCGGCCCGCCATTTCTCCTCAAACACCTCGCTGTCCTGGACAGCCCCCTGGTCTGCGGCCAGTTCCATGAACCGGGCCAAGTCCTCGTTGCGCGCGGTAAACTCGGTCAGGGCGTGCACGAACCGCTCATGCAGGGTCGGGCTCAAGCCGTAGAACAGCGGGTCCTCGCTCACGGCCATTTCCGCGTCGTAGGCAATATGGTTGGCCGCGCTGTCGCGCAGCAGCAACACGAAGTCGTGCAGCTTGACCCCTTGCATTTCGCTCAGGGAGGACAGGTCCTGGCGCTGGAACTCCAGCAGGGACAGCATGAGTTCGTTGTACAGGGGCAAGTCGCGCACCGTGACCTGGGCCAGGTAGTTGCTGTCCAGGACAGGGTCCACCACGAGCATGGACTTTTCCGCCACATAGTGGAACAGGTCGCGGCTGCCCTGCATGAGTTCCTGGAACGCGGCATGGTCTTCAGGATCGGCCTGCACCTCCTCCCACAACTCCATCAAATTGGAAGGCGCGGCATGGCCGAATCCCATGGCAGAGAGGGATGCATCGGTAAGTTTGAGTTCAGCCTCGGTGTCCGGATCAATGTGGACTGCTCCGTCCAGGGCTTGGTTGACGTATCCGGCGTGCTCCAGCACTTCGGGGTCGTTTTCGCCCACGCCTTGCAAGCGCAAAAGGCGATATTGGGGCACATGCTTGAGCAGGGGGAACAGGGAACGCTGGTACTGGTTGCCCGCCATTTCCCGCCGGGCAATGTCCAGGTCGTAGACAAAGCTGATGTCCATGAACCAGGCCAGCACGGCCATGGGCAAGGCAAAGGCCAAGCTCGAGATGAGCAGCTTGGTGGATATGGTCAAACGCCGGTACGGAGCAAGCATGCGTGTCCTCCCCCCCGGGCGGCTCCAAAGGCTGTTCCCTTCGCCTCGTTGCCAACAGCACGGCTTAGGACTATAGTGCAGCCATCCTGCCATGGGGGCAAGAGTTTTTCTTTCCCCATAGTATTCGAGAACAAGAAAACCGGACGCACCACCTTCCCCGCACGAGGCAGCCATGGAACTCCTGATCAGCATCTCCCTGGGCATCACCGTCATCGTCATTGCCCTGGCCATGTACTACAACGGCAGCCAACGCCACAAAATCCGCATCAACAAACTCATGGCCCGCAACCACGAGTTGGAGATGGCAATTACCGACCTGAAGGCGGAAATCGAGGTGCTCAAGGCCGAACAAAAGGCTTTCAGCGGTTCTGATCCCGCTTTCCCCGAAGTATCCGTGCCCACCTCGGCCATGTCGGCCATGGATTCTCCGGCTCAAGACAAGCAGGCTTCAGTGGTGGCCGTGCTGCTCAAGGAAGGTAAAATTTCGCGGGAACAGGTGGCCAAGGCCGAGATGTACAAGAAGGAAAACTCCAGCCCCTACCCCCTGGAAGAGATCCTTATGCTGCTGAACATGGTGGACCCAGCCGTGGTCCGGGAGGTCCGCTCCCGGTCCTGAGCGATCAGGTCTTGTTCCAGCCGAACACGTGGATCAGCCACGCCCCCCAACTGCCCAGGATCAGTCCGAACAGCACGTCGCTGGGGTGGTGCCAGCCCAGGTAAATGCGGCTCAGGGCCACCAGCGCGATGATTGCGCCCAGGCCCAGGGAGAGCCAGATCTTCTTGCCCCACAGGGCCAGGGGCGTGGCTGCCGTGGTGATTTCCGTGGTGTGGCCCGAAGGCAGGGAATTGTAGGACCCGGAAAAACTGAAAAAGTCGTGGATATGGCCTTCGCCGGGCCTGGGGCGGCCCAGGGTGATCTTGAGCACGCGCACCAAGAGCAGGCTCACGCAGACCTGGACCAGGATGTACAGGAACACGAAGCGCACGAGCTTTTTATCCCGGCCCACCACTCCGCGCAGGAGCAGGGCCGCGTACACCGCGTAGAACAGGGGGTTGCCCCAGTCCGTGATAAACCGCACCAGGGGCGTGAGTCCGGGATGCTCGTGGCGAAAGGCGCGGAAGAATTCGTGGCAGGCCTGGTCGGTGCCGAGCAGGGTATACAGCAGCCACAGCCCCACCACGAGCGGCGCAACCGTGATCAGGTAATGGGTGAAGGCGCAATCCAAGGACTTGCCGCGCCATTTGCGCAGGCCCGCCCCGGACCCGCCTACTCCAGACTGACGATCTTCCACTGGCCGTCCTCCCGGGCCATGGGCACGAGCCGGTCTTCCTTCTCGCCCTGCAAGGATTCGCCGCTTTCCAGGCTCACGCGCAAGTCATAAGCAACCCGCACCACGGCGCTGTCCCCTTCCTGCTCTTCTACCGTGAACTCCATGTCCACGAATGTCAGGAGCGGCCCGTTGAGCCCGTACAGGGCCAGGACCAGTTCGGGTTGGGCAAAGTCGGCCATGTCCAGGTAATCGGCCTGGGCCACGAAATATTTCCGTTTGAGTTCCACCACCAGAAGATCGGCCTTGTCCAGGTCCGAGACCACGCCGCCGGTCAGGTCAGCGAAAAACGCGGCCAGGACATCGTCTGGACCGGGCGGTGGCGGCGGTGCGGCAGTGGCGTTGCCTTCGGCCACGGTGGCGTTGGCGTCAACCAGGGTAGCGTTGGCGTCTGTTTCAGCCGGGACATCCTGGGGTATGTCAGTGTCCTGGGCCATGGCGAGTGCCGGGAAGCACAGGGTGGCCAGCAGGAATATTAGCAATGCGTGTTTGGGCATGTCGCCTCCTTAAGGCCGAGGTCATAGCCTGATGCGGGCGGGAGTTCAACCGGGGAAAGCTTTCTCCTGACACCGGCTTGCTCGATTTTCACCTAAACCGCCAATTCATGGCAAGCCCCCGTTGCCTGGACCCTGGTTTATGATTATGTTCCTGCTTGGCAATGGCCAAACCCAACGAGGCGAGCATGTCCACACTCTTTACTGTCTGTCCCCACTGCAGGGCCGTGAACCGGATCGACCGGACCAAGGTCCTGCAAGGCCCCACCTGCGGCAAGTGCAAGACCAAGCTGCTGGAACCCAAGCCTGTTGCGCTTGATACAAAAAGTTTTGACGCCATGCTGGCCAAAAACGACCTGCCCCTGGTCGTGGATTTCTGGGCCGAGTGGTGCGGGCCCTGCAAGATGATGGCCCCTGCGTTCGAGCAAGCCGCCAAAAACCTGCACCCCGACGCGGTGTTGGCCAAGGTCAACACGGAACAGGAACAAGACCTGGCCGCGCGCTACAGCATCCGGTCCATACCCACCATGGCCTTGTTTTATCGCGGCAAGGAGCGGGCCCGGGTCTCCGGGGCCATGGACGCCTCGGCCCTGACCAAGTGGGTGCGCAAACACCTGCCCACCCCGCCCTAACCCCCTTGACTGCACAACCGCCCCTGATCCCAACGCACACGCCCCATGAACATGCAACAGGAGCCGACATGAGCGCTTTGACCACTTCCCCGGCATGGCAAGCCCTGGCCGAGCACTACCAGGCCATGGCAGGCGTGCACATGCGCGACCTCTTTGCCCAGGATCCCACTCGCTTTGACACCCTTTCCCTGAGCCTGGGCGAACTTCTTTTTGATTACTCCAAGAACCGGATCACCCAGGAGACCATGTCCCTGCTCGTTGACTTGGCGCAGCAGGAAAATCTTGGGGAGCGCATCACGGCCATGTTCAGGGGCGAGCGCATCAACTTTACGGAAGATCGGGCCGTGCTGCACACGGCCCTGCGCAATGTCTCCGACGAGCCCGTGCTGTGTGACGGCGAGGACGTGATGCCGGGAATTCGCGCGGTCCTGGATAAAATGCGCGGGTTCACCGAACTGGTGCGTGGGGGCAAGTGGCTGGGCCACACGGGCAAGCCCATGACCGACGTGGTCAACATCGGGATCGGCGGCTCGGACCTGGGGCCGCAGATGGTGGACTTGGCCCTGGCCCACTACGGGCATCCCGACATCCAGCGCCATTTCGTGTCCAACGTGGACCCCACCCACCTGGCCGAAACCCTCAAGGACCTCGATCCCGAGACCACCCTGTTCATTATTGCCTCAAAGACCTTCACCACCCAGGAGACCCTGACCAATGCCCGCTCCGCGCGGGAGTGGCTGCTCGCCAAGCTCATTGACAAGGCAGCCGTGGCCAAACATTTCATAGCCCTGTCCACCAACACCGAGGCCGTGGCCGAGTTCGGCATTGACCCCGCCAACATGTTCGAGTTCTGGGACTGGGTGGGCGGCCGCTACTCCCTGTGGTCGGCCATTGGCATGCCCATAGCCGTGTCCATTGGCATGGACGGATTCGACGAGCTGCGCGCGGGCGCGCACGACGTGGATGTCCACTTCCGCACCGCGCCCCTGGACCAGAACATTCCCGTGCTCATGGGCCTCTTGGGCATCTGGTACAACAATTTCTTTGGGGCCGAGAGCCACGCCGTCCTGCCCTACGACCAGTATTTGTCCCGCTTTCCCGCCTACTTTCAGCAAGGCGACATGGAATCCAACGGCAAGTACGTGACCCGCCAGGGCGAGCAGGTCGACTATTCCACGGGCCCGGTCATTTGGGGCGAGCCCGGCACCAACGGCCAGCACGCCTTTTACCAGCTCATCCACCAGGGCACCAAGCTCATCCCCTGCGACTTCCTGGCTCCGGCCCAGAGCCTCAACCCTCTGGGCCAGCACCACGAGATCCTGCTCTCCAACTTTTTCGCCCAGACCGAGGCGCTCATGCTCGGCAAGACCGAGGACCAGGCCCGGGCCGAATTGGAAGCCTCCGGCCTCTCCGGCGAGTCCCTGGAAGCGCTCTTGCCGCACAAGGTCTTTCCGGGCAACCGGCCCTCCAACTCCATCCTGTATCCCAAGCTCACGCCGCGCACTCTGGGCGCGCTTATTGCCCTCTACGAGCACAAGATTTTCGTGCAGGGCGCGATTTGGGGTATTAACTCGTATGACCAGTGGGGCGTGGAACTGGGCAAGCAACTGGCCAAGTCGATTTTGCCGGAGCTTGGAGACGACGCACAGGTATCCGGCCACGACAGCTCCACCAACGGCCTGATCAACCGCTACAAGGCGCTGAGGGCCAAGGCCTAACCCCACATGCTGGCGGCGGCGTCTTTTTTCCTTTCCGGCGCGGTGCTGGGCCTCAGCGCGGGATTCGCGCCCGGCCCGCTCATGACCGTGGTCATTGCCGAGACCCTGGCCCATGGCTCGCGCGAGGGGCTCAAGGTGGCCCTGGCCCCGGTGCTCACGGACCTGCCCATTATCGCGGCCTCCCTGTTCGTCCTGTCCCGGTTCTCAGGATTCGAGGCCGTGCTCGGCGCGGTGTCCATCATTGGCGGCGTATATTTGACCCACCTGGGCCTCCAATCGATCAGGTTCCGGGGCCAAGCCCAGGAGGAGGAGAAAAACCCGGCCTCCCTGCGCAAAGGCATCCTGACCAATTTTCTCAGCCCCCACCCCTACCTGTTCTGGATCGCGGTGGGCGGCCCCATGACCCTCAAGGCGGGCGCTTTGGGTTGGGTCGCGCCGACCCTGTTCATTGCCGCGTTCTACGTGTGCATTGTGGGCACCAAGATGGGCGTGGCCCTTGTCACTGGACGATTCCAGGCGCTGCTCAGCAGCCGGGCCTATACCACGATCATGGTCGTGCTGGGAGCACTGCTGCTGCTCTTTGCAGCTCTGCTCATCAGGGACGGAACCCTGTTGATTTTGTCGGGTTTGTCAGATAACTGACGAGTCCTGCTAGTGCCTTTTTACATCAACCAAACCTGGGGGAAAGGTGCAATAGGGGGGAGGGACTGTTCGAGATTTTGGCGGATGTGACAATATGGAAACAACACGCACTACTCCTCACTTGCCAATGCTGCGCACGCAACGGTAAATTAATACGGACACCACGATGAGCGATGCGCACAGCACAATAAAGACAATTTCCTTAATCATGGCAGTACATCCTCCTTGGAGTTCCTGTTCAGAACGCCTGGGACAAAAGCAGCAATCATGCCAACACATTTATACCAGCATAGAGCAGTCTAGCACACTCCTGGAGAAAATGTCACCCCAGGGATGTTTTTTTCCGGTAACTTTCTCCCTTGCCCCCGCCCTCATTGGTGTGGACAACGCCGGGAACTTATGAAAAAAAAGGCGTACCCCCGAATCAATCAACAATAAGGCGCGCAAGGAGCTGTAAGGGCTCCGGCACCTCAACCACAAAAGCAGCACCGCCATGTCCCAGCCTGTTATTGCGCATAAGATGGAAGTCATCGCCATCTACCCCTGCCCCGAGTGCGGCAGGGACACTCCCCTTGCGGCCTCGGCCAAACGCGAAAAAGCCAAATGCCCGGGCTGCGGCGCGACCTTTGACATCAAGCCCATTGACGGGTCCTTGTACACCATCCTCCAGGATACCTTTGACCAGTGCATGTCCTTGATACCCAAGCCCAAGCCCGAGCCCGTGCGCATCCCCACTTTTTGCTTCGACATCGCCTCGCCCACCAACCGCTTCGCCTATAACCGGGTCATCGTGCTCGACGATCTGCTCAAGAGCTACTCCAAGGACCCCCTGGGCGCGGACCAAGACTACAAGGGCAAAAAATATTGTTTCATGGGCGCGCTCGATGAAATCGGCATCTTTGAATCCTTTGTGTCTGCATCCGTGACAACGGCCAGCGCCGACTTCACCGTGTTCTGCGATTTCGCCCAAAAAAACGACAACTTTTCCTCCCTGGAGGAAGGCGACATCGTATGCGTGCAAGGCACCTACCAAGGCTTGCTCGACCCGCTCAACCCGGCCGGAGGCGTGTTCAACCACTGCACCCTGCTCGGCTTCAACGGCCGCACCATCACCGAGCAAAGCCAGTGCCCCAACATCGCCCTGGAACTCAAACCCAAGTCCTCGGACAACCCCTACGACATCCACATTATCTTCCGGAACCTCTCCTAACACCCCCGGGTTCCCAGCAAGGAGTTTTGACATGTTTGCTGTTGGCCGCCTTATCCGCTGTTGCGTTGTGATAGCCGCCCTGCTCTGTATCGCGGCCATGCCCTGCCCGGCCCAAGACTACTCCATGATGAACGGAGCCTACCAAGGCGAGTTCGGCGGCCAAGCCACCCTGACCTACGACGGTGAAGGCACGGTGTCCCTGCACGTGGAGCAAGGCGACCTGTTTTTCGACGGATTCGGCGCGCTGCAAGGCGAACACCTCATTGCCGCCTACAACCACAACACCGAGGTGGTCTTCTTTGTCTTCTACAGCCAGGACCTGATCATCCTCAGCCCCAGCAATTCCGCAGCCGCGCCCCTGGACTACCCCATCGCCTTCACCCGCATCGGCTCCCCCCTGTCCCCGGACATGGAGTCCCTGTGGCTGGAGCCCATGGGCGAATACACCAACTCGGAAGGCTCCCTGAGCTTGGTCTATGAAGGCGAAGGCTCCGTGATCCTGGACCTCGACGCGCCGGGCTGCGCGTTCGGCGCATACGGCGGCACCGACGCGGGCCGCACAGTCCAGGTATACAACGACGACGGCCTGCGCATCATGACCGTGTTCTACGACCAAAATCTGGCCGTGGCCGTGCCCCTGGTCTCGGGTCTGTGCGAAGGCCTCACCGACTACGTGTTCCGCAAGGGCAACGCCGCCTCCCAAGACGACTCCGGCTCCGGCTCCACCCTGGCCGGTTTCTACGACCAACACCGCACGGCCCAAGACCGCACCTACATGAACGAACTGGGCCGCATCACCCTGGGCGCGCCTGCCGAAGGCCAAGCCCAGGCCGAAATCGTCACGGAAAACTGCGACTTCACCAACATCGCCTACTTCTATCCCCCGGGCGTGGCCACCGTGATCCATTACCAAACCCACGAGCCCCTGGCCGTGTTCTTCTACACCGACACCTACGCCATTGCCCGCGCCATCCACCCCGACTTCTGCAACAATGGAATGGACTTCTGGGACCCCTTCTACGCTGACAACGCGCCCGCCGAACAATTCATGGAACCCGGCGGCACCTTCCAGGACCAAAACGGCAACACCCTCCACCTCACCTACTTTGGCGAAGGCATCGTGGAAATGACCCTCAACGCCCAGAGCTGCTCCTTTACCAGCGAAGCCCAAACCTTCATCTCCCACGGTATCGGCATCTACGACGACCACAACAACCTGCTCGCCCTGGCCTTCTACGAAAACGACTACGCCGTGCTCAAAGCCGTGGACCCCGACTTCTGCGGCGCCAGCATGGACTGGGAAAACCGCTACGAGCGGATTAAGTAGAAGAAACGTCAACGGATGGGGTGGGAAGCGGGCTTGGCCCGTGACGGCAACGTCAAAGAATTAAAGTCGTGGGGCTCTGCCCCACACCCCGCTAGGGGCATGATGCCCCTGGACCCCCAACTGGGAATGTCTTATGCCTTGCACCATGTTTGTCGCAAAGAGCAGTCTTGAACCACTCTTGGAAGCATCAGGATCATGAAACACAACCTGCCACATCCCCTTTCCCTTGCCTTTGCCCTCTTCTTTCTCCTGTTCCCATTCAACGCCGCCCTTGTCCTGGCCCAAGACGACTCGGATTCCCAAGAACCCCGCCTGCTCCGCTGCGTGCGCAACAACTCCAACGAATTCACGCTCTATGGTTTCGTGGAAGCCCACACCGAGATCGAACTCATCGCGGTCACCGGCACGGCCCGCTGCACCGCCACCGTGCCCCCCAACTCCTCGGAAATTGTCGAAACCATGGAAGGCCCCGTGGATATCACCCACCTCGGCCGCCTGCCCCAATGCGGCATGCCCGAGGTGGCTGTGGCCGTGACCACCCCGGGCCTGGAATTCCAAGCCCTGCCCATCCCCCCGCTCTACCCCGGCTACGACGCCCTGCCCTTCCTGGGCCGCAGCCACGACGCCGTGCTCGCGGAAGGCGAAATCTTCTCCGGCTACCGCTTTGACGAGACCGCCCGCGTCAAAGGCTACCTCAACCTCGCGGAAACCGGCATCCCCCTCAATATGCTGCGCTACCAAGTGGACGACATCTCCGGCGGCACCCAGTTCGAAGACGCTGAACTGCTCGTGGCCATCGGACCAGTCATAGCCCAAGCCTTCCCCCTGGGCTGCAATGACCCCCAACACAAACTCTTCCGCCTGGGCAGCCGCCTCTACCTCATGAACCAATGGAACTCCTGCACCGGCGACGAGTCCGGCTTTGAACTCCACATCTGGTCCACAGACCAATTCCTCGAACTCATCCCCGGCAACGGGTAAGTCAAAAGATAACGTCAACGGATTGAAGGCTTAGGTTTGGCGGGCTTCGCCCGTTACGAATGACGGCAACGTCAACGGACAAAAGGCGTGGGGCTCCGCCCCACACCCCGCCAGGGGCATGATGCCCCTGGACCCGCACTTGGAAAGAAGCTTGGCCCGTCAAGCGCAGCTTGTCGGGCCATGTTATTACCCAGATGGGGTCCAGGGGTATTTAGAGAATCTTGGGCCGCTAGGCCCTAGAT
>QZKZ01000372.1 GCA_004796465.1 Desulfovibrio sp. | reverse complement strand
TCGCCGACAGATTTACAGTCTGTTCCCTTTGGCCACTCGGGAACCCCTCCGTGTTGGAGCTGGCGATGGGACTTGAACCCGCAACCTGCTGATTACAAGTCAGCTGCTCTGCCAATTGAGCTACGCCAGCAAAGAACGAGAGGACTTACACCCTATCCTGGAAAAAGGCAAGTGCCTGATGTCCCCTCGTTGAATTTTTTTTTGTATCACAGCTCCAAGCCTCCAGTAAAGCATTCCTTGCCCGGAAAAAGAGACAACCCGCCGCAATGGGCGGGCTGTCACGAATCAAACCGGTAGGGCGGGAGGCGGGAACTATGGTCAAGCCGGGGCCGGAACTCCGGTGGCCTCTCCAGGCAGGGACGTGGCCATGTCCCTTGCCGGGGCTTGTGGTGCCAGTTCAACTTCTTCCAAATACTTGGCGCGCTGTTCGCTCAAGACGCGCAGGAACTGATTGTGCAGGGCATGGCCTCCCAAACGGACCTCGAAGCGGCCATACAGGGGCAGTTCCATGAGCGCCATGTCACCGATAAAGTCGAGAATCTTGTGGCGCACAAATTCATTGTGAAAACGTAAGCCTTCGGGATTGACCAGGGCGTAGTCGTCCAGGACCACGGCGTTGTCCAGGGAGCCGCCCAAGGCCACGCCGTTCTGCTGCAGGGCCTCCACATCCTTGAGAAAACCAAAGGTGCGGGCCTTGGCTATTGCGTTGGCAAACCCTTCCGCAGTCAGGTCAAAGCTCATGCGCTGCTCGCCAATGAGCGGATGGGCAAAGTCTATGGTGTAGTCCACACGAAAGCCGGGGTAAGGCCTGGCCTTGATGAAGCGGTCACCATCGGTGATTTCCAAGGACTTGACCAGCCGGTACACCCGGCGCGGAGCATGCTGCTTCTTGATCCCGGCCGAGCGGAGTAAAAACACGAAGGGCGCGGCGCTGCCATCCATGATCGGTGCTTCCCCGCCGCGTATCTCAATGCGCAGGTTGTCCACGTCCAGGCCGCGAATGGCGGCGAACAAGTGTTCCACCGTGGCCAAGGACGCACCGTCCAAGGACAGGGTCGTGGCCAGGGTAGTGCCCGAGGCCTTCTCGGGACGCACGCGGTGATACCTGGTCTGGCCATTGCCACTGACCGCGATTTGGATGCCCGAATCCTCGGGCGCGGGCTTGAGCACCAAATGGACTTTATGTCCGCTGTGCAGGCCGATGCCGGAACATTGAACGCTGTGGTCGATAGTAGTTTGCTGCATGCTGTCCTCTGCTGAAATCCAAAACGCTGTTTGATACTTTCTCAATCAGCAAGAAGCATGCCGCGAATACGTTGCGGGCAACTACCTGAAATAAAGGGGGGTTTAAAAGAGGCCTCAGAAACCAAAGTGTGGCAAATTCTCCAATGTGGATTATTTGCCACAGGACCGAACCGCGACCAGCATCCGGTCAAGGCCAGCCAAGTCCTTGGAAATACTGGTCTCTTCCCACTCTCCCCGCCGTGAGCGGGCCAAGGACAGGACTGCCTGACCCTGGCTGCAGCCCATTTCCATGAGCAACACCCCGCCTGGTTTGAGCACCCTTGCGGCTTCGGGAATGATGGCAGTATACGCGGCGAGCCCGTTGTTTTCGTATTGCGGGGGCAAAAACGCCAATTGTGGCTCAAAGTCAAGAATTTCCCGGCTCAAGCCTTGGTACTCGGCCCGGGGCACATAGGGGGGGTTGGCCAACACCAGGTCAAGGCTTGCATCGGGACAAGGCAACATGCTGAAATCCCCGGCAACCGCCGTCACCCTCTGATCCAGGCCGTGGCGAAGAATATTCTTGCGGGTAATGGCCAAGGCAGCTTCAGAGATATCCAGGGCCATGCCCAATGCCCACTTCCGCTCCACCCCGAAAGCCACGCCCAAGGCTCCGCAGCCGCAACCCAAATCCGCAAAGCGTATTTCCGCGTCCCCAGGGAAACTATCGAGAGCGTGTTCAATGAGATGTTCGGTCTCGGGCCGGGGAATGAGGGTGTCGGACGTGACCTCAAAGGCCAAGCCGTAGAACTCCTTTTCGCCTACGATGTAGGCCACGGGTTCGCCCGTGCCGCGCCGCTTTGCCAGGGCTACGGCTCGGTCTTCCTCAGACGGAGCAAGGGGCCGGTCCTTGGCCAAGAGGATGTCTTGGCGCTCCACGCCCAAAGCATGCGCCAGGAGCACCTCGGCGGAAAGCCGGGGGCTGTCCACGCCCTTGACGGCGAGATATGCGGTGATGCGGTCCAGGACCTCCCGGACCAAGGGCAATGCTGGGGGGTGCGAAGTCAGGGTCACGCGGATTCGGCCTGCTGCTTCAGGGCCTCGGTCTGCATGTGCGCGGCCATGGCGTCCACGATCTCGTCCAGATCGCCTTCAAGCACGCCGTCCAATTTATATAAGGTAAGGTTGATGCGGTGGTCCGTGACCCGGCCCTGAGGGAAATTGTAGGTGCGGATGCGGCCCGAGCGATCGCCCGTGCCCACCTGGGCGCGGCGGTTTTCCGCTTCCTCTTCGCGCTGCTTGTCCTGCTCCACTTGCAGGATGCGGGCTCTCAGGACCTTCATGGCCTTGACCTTGTTCTTGAGCTGGGACTTTTCATCCTGGCAGGAAACCACGATGCCGGTGGGTTCGTGGGTGATGCGCACGGCGGAGTCCGTGGTGTTCACGGACTGGCCGCCAGGGCCAGAAGCGCGGAACACATCGATGCGCAAGTCCTCGGTTTTGAGGTCCACGTCCACGTCCTCAGCCTCGGGCAGGATGGCCACGGTCACGGCCGAGGTGTGGATCCGGCCCTGGGATTCCGTTGCAGGCACACGCTGTACGCGGTGCGTCCCGGACTCGTACTTGAGGCGGGAATATACGCTGTCGCCCTGGATCGAGGCGATGATTTCCTTAAAACCGCCCGTGCCCGTCTCATTGGAGTTCATGATCTCCAATTTCCAGCCCTTGATCTCGGCGTGGCGGGAGTACATGCGGAACAAATCGGCCGCGAACAGCGCGGCTTCTTCGCCGCCGGTGCCCGCGCGGATTTCCAGGATGGTATTCTTCTCGTCCAGCGGATCCTTGGGCAGGAGCAACAGCTTGAGCTGATCCTCAAGCTCGGGCAACTGCTCGCTGATGGCAGAGGCTTCTTCCTGGGCCATGGCCCTGATCTCGGGGTCAGAGTCCTTGAGCAGTTCCTGGTTGTCCTGGAGTTCCCGCGACAACTCGCGGTGGCGGCGGAACACCTCCACCACTTCCTTGAGCTCGGCATGGGCCTTGGTCAGGGTCTTGTAGCGCTCCTGATCATTGAACACATCGGGTTCGCTGAGCGACTTCTCCAGGTCCTCGTACTTCTGTTCTATGGATTCCAGCTTGGCGAACATCAGACAGTCTCCGCTCCTTGCGCAGCGGGCTCAACCACTTTTTCAGGGGTTGCCGCATCCATGTCCGCTGCTTCCTCGGGTTCCAACTCGCCGCCCAAGGCGCCGGTCAATGCGGCTGCTGCGACCTCAAGCTGCTCGGCATCGGGTTCGCCCGTGGTCAGCCGTTGCAGCATCAGGCCGGGCGCGCTGATAAGCTTGCCCCACAGGGTGTGGCAATACTTGCCAGCCACGCGGATGGCTTCATAGCCCAAGCAGGCGATGGGCACCATGAGCAGCAGTTTGACCACAATGATGTACGCGTGCTTGAGGATACTGTTTTCAGGGCTGTACACGTAAAGCATGAGCGGTACGAGCACGGTGTGCAGCACAATGGAAATGGACAGGACAAAGAGCAGGAAGGCCGTGCCGCAACGGGGGTGCAAACGGCTGAACCCCTTGGCCTTGACCGGGTCCACCTGTTTGGTTTCCTCATAGGTCCAGATCAGCTTGTGTTCCGCGCCGTGGTACTGGAAGACCCGCTTGATGGCGGGCACCAGGGAGATGGCGTAGATGTAGCTGAGAAACACGGCCAGCTTGAAAAAGCCGTCCCAGACGTGAAAGCTCAGGCCTTCGGCGTCGCTGCCCAGGCCCAGGTGTTTCATGCCCAAGGAAAAGAGGTGGGGCACCACCACGAACAGACCCAAGGCCAAACCAATGGCGAAAACCAGGGTCAAGGCGATGTGCCAGGGCTTGAGCTCGCCGTCCTCTTCCTCGTCCACAGCCTGGGCCGCAGAATAGTTCAAGGCCTTGATGCCGTTGACCATGGTCTCCAAGAGCACGGGAAAACCACGCACAAAAGGCTTCTTGAGCCAAGCCTTCTTGGTCAAGGAGAACCAGGGCCAAGTCTCCACATGGATTTCCCCGTCGGTCTTGCGCACGGCAACGGACAAGCGGTCGCCGTTGCGCATCATCACGCCTTCCATGACGGCCTGGCCGCCTACAGCGCTGGGAGCGGAGAAAAAAACGCGGGACAAAACCTTGAGACAGGATCGGAAACGCAAGGTCTACTCGGCCTCTGCGTTCTTGTCGAACTTGGCGTATTTCTTGCGGAAACGGTCGATGCGGCCGGCGGTGTCCACAAAGCGCTGCTTGCCCGTGTAAAAGGGGTGGCAGTTGGAGCAGATTTCCACTTCCACGGACTCGCCGCGAGTGGAATTGGCTTCGATCTCATTGCCGCAAGCGCAGTGAATCTTGGCCTTGAACAGTTTGGGATGGATATCTTTTTTCATGGGTCTCTCCATACATTCGTTGGCAAAAGAGAAACTACGTAACCAACAATACCACAAATGGCAAGGGGGGAAATCCCCCCCTTGCCACGAAACACGATATTCTTAGTCAAAACCGCGCTATTGCTGTTTTGCAGTCTTGCCGCTGCCCTGCACGACCCGGATGATCCCGTGCATGATCACTGTGGCGATGATGGTTGTCAGCGTGTGCCCGGCAATGAACAGGGACTCCAGTTCCAAGAGGCTCGTGCCGTGGTAAAATGCGATTCCCAGCAGCAGGGACATCCAGGCCACCGGATCAAGCACACGATCGCGGGCGTCCCGCTTGAACAGGAAATAATCCGAAAGCAGGATTGCTACCAGGGGCGCGAACACCGAACCCAAAATGAGCAGAAAAGGCACGTAAGCATCCATGTTGAAGAACATGCCCAGAATAGTGCCCAGCACGGCCATGACCACGGCGGTCCAGCGGCGGCTGATTTTGGGGAACACGTTCTGGGTGGAGACCGCTGCGGAGTATACGTCCATGAACGTGGTGGTGATGGTGGACAGCCCCACAACGGACAAAGCGGCCAAGCCCAAACCAGCGGCGACCATGATCGCGGCGGGATCGGAAGTGCCCGCGTATAAAGCACCGATAAAACCAATGGCATACATCCAGGAGGAACCCACGCAATAGGCAATGAACGGTGCGAGCCAAGAACCCGTGCGCGACTTGGCCTGGGAAGTGTAGTCCGCGATGAGCGGGAACCAGGACAGGGGCATGATGATGGACAG
>QZKZ01000296.1 GCA_004796465.1 Desulfovibrio sp. | reverse complement strand
TGGGGTCGGTGTAGTGGTTGTCCTGGCCAGCGGAATTAATGACCAGGTCCGGCTTGAAGTCCTCAAGCACGGGCAGGAGAACGGAATCCACCACATGAAGAAAACCCCACTCCGAGGTGGAGGGCGGCAAGGGGATATTGATGGTCCGGCCCATGGCGTTGGGGCCGCCCAGTTCGTGTTGAAAGCCCGAGCCCGGATACAGGGTGCGGCCGTCCTGGTGCAGGGAAATGAACAGGGTATCCGGATCGTTCCAGTAGATGTCCTGGGTGCCGTCGCCGTGGTGGCAGTCCGTGTCCACGATGGCCACGCGCAAGGGGCCGTAGTGCTCGCGCAAGTGCTCGATCATCACGGCCTCGATATTGATATTGCAGAAGCCGCGATTGCCTTCCACCACCTTCATGGCGTGGTGGCCTGGTGGACGGACCAGGGCGAATGCCTTGTCCTCTTCCTTGTCCATGACCAAGCGCCCGGCAGTGATCGCACCTCCGGCGGAGACCATGTGCGACTGGGTGATCACGGACTCCACCGTGGGCAGGCAGAAGTGGAGGCGCTCCACGTCCTCGCG
This sequence comes from Desulfovibrio sp., assembly GCA_004796465.1. GTDB lineage: Bacteria > Desulfobacterota > Desulfovibrionia > Desulfovibrionales > Desulfovibrionaceae > MADRE1. The sequence goes on along the minus strand of QZKZ01000296.1, from coordinate 2,136 downwards.
CGCGGCCACGCTGGGCTTGTGCTCGGTAATGCCGTCAATGTCGAACACGCCCTCTTCGCGGAGCTGATCCTGGGTGTAGAGGAGGCGTTCCTCGCGCTCGGGATGGGTGGGCGAAATGGCCCAGTCAAATGCCGGGAAAAAGATCACTCCCAGCCGATGCTTGGCTTCAATCATGCTTCCATGTCCTTGAGCAAAATGGCCTTGCCCAGCTTCTGTATCTTGCTGAAGTTGGTGAGGATGTCGTCCCAAATCTTGAACCGTTCCTCGTCGTTGAGCTCGATGTCCTGGTCGCAGTAACAGGAGCGGAACATGCCCATGGCCCGGTTCAGAACGCCCAGGGCCGCATAGAACTCGGCCAGGCGGGGATCGTAGTCATTGCTGCGCCCGGTCTGCTCCAGGGCCGAATAGACCTCCGCCGTGACATCGGACAGGGGCTTGGCGCAGATGTAGTTGACCAGGGGAAAGTTCTCGTCTCCGGGCTTGCCCGCGTGCAGGATGATGTGCTGCAGCTCTTCGTCCTCCAGGTCCCACTTGTCGAGGCCCCAGTGGAAGAAGTGGAGGTTGGCGGCTTCATAGATGCGGCGCAGTTCGGTTTTCAAGCTGTCGGGAAGGGAAGCCATGGTTCTCCTCGGAGGATGTTGATCCACCCTTGTCTAGCAGGCCGTTCAAAAAGCGCCAGATGCGAGGCTCAAAAAAGCTCAAGATCGTAGCGTTTGCGACCTACAAAAGATTCCGGTCAATTCTGCCACAACGCCTTGGCAAGCTTATAAAAATCTCCACGAAAAGAGCACCGAAACAGGAAACCTGTTCATCGATACTTTAGGGTTTGTCCACGCCAGGCCGCACTTGGCAGGCCACGCGGATGTTCTTGCCGGACATGCCGTAGTCGTCGACCATGGCAAAGGCCATGGCCTCGGTCACGTCAACAGCGGCGCTCTCCACACCGACCTGGGCCAAATGGGCGACCAGGGCCTCGGACGCATCGCTCCTGGCCTCGGCCAGGGAGTAGCCAGGCCCGATTTCGCGGGACACACCCAGGTTGGGCACGAGCATGCGGCCCTGCACCGTGTCCGCGAAAAGTTCAGCGCTCCATGTGGGCCGGGTCAAGGCCGCGCCCACGGCGTTGGCCACGGCAAAGTCGTCCGGCACCTTCACGTCCCGGTCAAATGCCTGGCCCAAGAGCTTGCGAAAGGCCTTGGCCGGACCGCCCATGACGTAGACCCTGGAAGGAGCCAGCTTCTCGTCCCGGAGCAGCTCGCCGATGGTGTACACGGGCCGCTGGTTGAGATGCCAGACCATGTCCTCGGCCGCGTCGCGGATGGCTGTTACGGCGCGCTCAACTGCCTGCTCGGCCACTGGCTGGGGCAGTTGGTCCCAAAGCTTGGCCAAGCCCTGGATGCCCCGGGCCGATGCAGAGGTATCGCCCGCCTTGGTCACGCCCTGCACGTTCAGGGCGTCGAGCAGCGTGGGTTTGTTGCCGCCAAAGGCCATGGCCGGGCCTTCGCGCTCCGGGCCCACGCGCACCTCTCCGCCCACGATGCGAAGGAGCGAATCGCCGCCAATGCCGATGGAGCGGGTGGCCAAGGCGCGGACCAAAGTCTTGTACGAACCCACGCTGATGCCTTCCATCTTGATCACGGGCGAGCCCTCGGCGAACACCGCGATGTCCGTGGTGGTGCCGCCGATGTCCAGGATGATGCAGTCCTCGCTGATGTCGCACAGGGCGATCATGCCCATGACGCTGGCAGCCGGGCCGGACAGGATCGACTCCACGGGCTGTTCGCGGGACAGGAGCAGGGGCATGGTGCCGCCGTCAGCCTTGAGCACGTACACGGGCGCGGTGAGGCCCAGCTCCCGGGCCGCGTCCTCTACCGCGTCCGCGAATCCGTTATAGATGCGCCACACGGCTGAGTTGTAATAGACAGTGGCCACGCGGCGGGGAAAGTTGAGCAGACCGGAAAGCCGGTGTCCCAGGGTGGCTACCGCAGCCTGGTCCTGGATGCGGTCCAGGATCTGGTTTTCCTGGGCCGGGTTGCGCGTGGAAAATTTTGTGGCCACGGCATAAGCCTGAATGCCCATGTCGCGGCAGGCATTGGCGGCCTGGTCCAATTCAGCCGCATCAAGGGCAAGAATCTC
>QZKZ01000083.1 GCA_004796465.1 Desulfovibrio sp. | reverse complement strand
CCGTGAGCAGGATGGCCAATCCCGGAAAGATGGAGAGCCAGGGCGCGATGGTCAGGGTGGACTTGCCGTCCATGAGGATGTTGCCCCAACTGGGGTCTGGCGGCTGCACGCCCAGGCCGAGAAAACTCAGGGCCGACTCCGTGAGGATGGCCCCGGCCACGCCCAGGGTCGCGGAGACAAGCACCGGGGCCATGGCGTTGGGCAGGATGTGCAGGAACAGGATGCGCAGAGGGCCTGCACCGCTGAGCCTGGCCGCGGCCACAAAGTCCTGTTCCCGCAGCTTGAGGGTTTCGGCGCGCACCAGCCGGGCCACGCCCATCCACGAGGTCAGGCCGATGACCACCATGATGTTGAACAAACTGGGCTCCAAAAAGGCCACCACAGCCAGGATCAGGAAAAAGGACGGAAAGCAGAGCATCACGTCCACCAGGCGCATGAGCAATTCGTCCACCAGCCCCCCGACATACCCGGCCACCAAACCAATGAACGTACCCAGGGTCGCGGCGATGGCCACGGCGGTGAAGCCTACCCAGAGCGATGCCCGTGCGCCAAAAAGCATGCGCGAGAAAACGTCGCGGCCCAAGGCGTCCGTGCCCAGGAGATGGCCGCTGCCTGGCGGTAAAAAAATGGCGTTCACGTCAATGGCCGTGGGATCGAACGGAGCGATCAAGGGGGCGAGCAGGGCCAGAAGCGACATGATCGCGACAATGGCTCCACCCACAACCAGCAGGCTGTAGCGCGAGGCCAAATGGCGGATCAGAAAGGAGCGGCGGCTCATGCAGCCTCCTGGCCAGGGGACAGGCCCAAGCGCACGCGCGGGTCGGCCAGGCCGTACATCAGGTCGGCGAGCAGGTTGCCCGCAAGAGTAAGCACCGCGCCCAGCACCAGGGAGCCCATGACCAGGGGATAGTCCCGGGCCAAAATGGCTTCGTAAAAGAGCAGGCCCAAGCCGGGCAGGGCGAAAATGGACTCGATGATCACGGAACCGCCGATGAGCAGGGGCACCCACAGGCCGAGCAGGGTGATCACCGGGAGCAAGGCGTTGCGCATGGCGTGGCGAAAAAGCACGATGCGTTCGGGCAGCCCCTTGGCCCGGGCCGTGAGGATGTAGTCCTGGCGCATGACCTCGAGCATGGCCGAACGCATGTAGCGGGACATGGAGGCCAGCCCGGCAAAGGTGTAGAGGAACACGGGCAGGGCCAGATGGCGGATTACATCCCAAGCCTTGCCCCACCAGGAAAAGGAGGCGTATTCCAGGGAGGTCAGGCCGGACACAGGCAGCACGGGCCAGTGGATGCCGAGCAAGAGGATCAACAGGAGCGCCAGCCAAAAGCCTGGCGTGGCGAAACCGATGAACACGAGGACAGTGGCGGCCCGGTCAAAGAGCCCGCCTTGCCGTGCCGCGGAATACGCCCCAATGGGCACGGCAATGAGCAGGGTCAGGACCAGGGCGGCCGCGTTCATGCCAAAGGTCAGGGGCAGCCGCTCGCTGATGCGTTCCCAGACCGGACGGCGGTCCCCGGACAGGGACTGGCCGAAGTCAAAACGGACCATGCGCGAGAGCCAAGACCAGTACTGGACGTGCAGGGGCTGGTCCAGGCCGTAGAGCTCGGTGAGCCGTTCGCGAGCGCCGTCGCCCGCCGTGGGGTTGAGTCCGGCCTGCACGTCCGAGGCCGTGCCCGGCGCCAAGTGGATGACCCCGAAGCTGACCACGGTGATGCCCCACAGCACCACGGCCATCCACAGCAAGCGGACCAGGAAGCGGCGCATCCTTCCGCTGAAGCGCCGAGCAGGCCTCCCCCCAGGCTCGGCCATTAAGTCTCCTTGAGCCAGTCGCGAAACCGGCCCAGTTCCTTTTCCCATTGGGAACTGGAACGCAGCTCGATGAATTCGGCGTACACCGCGTCCAAACAGGCCAAGAACCGTTCAATAAGGTACATCTTTTCCAGGAACACGGCGTCGGGATCGTCGTCGTCCTCGCGTTCCACCACAGGGGTTTTCAGGCTGTTGATGGAAAAGTCCTCGGCCTTGAGCGTGGCCTGCCAGGTCTCGCCGTCCATTTCCACCACGATCAAGGCGCGGTGGACCTTTTTGCCCGTGGTCAGGCCCAAGCGGGCCTCCTTCAAATCGGACAGAGCACCGGTCACGGTGGCGGTTTCCAGGTTGTCGCCTTCGCCGCCCTGGACTTGGACCCGTTGCGTCACGTGTAAATCAAAGTCGCGGCCTTCCGTGTCCTTGAACTGGTGGGCCTGGGATTCGCCCGCATACCAAAGCCAGGTCAAAAACTCCTGGCCGAGCAGGGTGTCCTGCATCTGGCCGATGTAGCTTTCATTCTCCATATATGTCTCCTAGGCCGCGAAAATGGCCGGGGTGAGTCCGGCAAGGCGGGGTTCAGCCTCGCTGCCGAGCAGGGATCCAGCCAAGGCCGCCGGGGTCAGTAGTTCCAGATGCAGGTCAAAGGTCTCGGTGAAGTGGGAGGTGAACAGGTCCTGGACCTTGGGCCTGACCGAACCGAACAGGATGGTGCCATTGGGGATGTTCCAGACCACGTCGAACACCGCCGGGATGGGCAGGGTGCGGCCCATGAGTTGGAGTTGGACGTTCTCCTTGAGTTCGCGCTTGCGCTCTTTGGACACGAACTTGCGGCCCTCTTCCTTGGCCTTGGCCAGCTCTTGGTTGAGCGCGATGGTGAAGTGCTTTTTCATGACCGCGGGCGGGATGCGCCGGGTGTCGAGACGCAGGCTGAAAGCGGCGAATTCGCCCTTTTCCGGCGGCGCGGTATGGAACCTGTGGTCAAGCATGTCCTCAAATGAGACCCAGCCCCAGGAGCGCTCTTCCACGGTGTCGTCAATGTCGCGGAAGGAGTGGCGCCTCAGGCGGTCGTGCAGTTCGCGGATGGTGTCGTCAGGGGCGGGCTCAACGAGCCTGTAGCGGCTGAAGCTGGCCCCGGCCGAGAGAAAACCCATATTCGTTCCCTCCTTGGGGTTTGATATGCCAGTGTAGCCTACAATGGCATCCCCTGCCAGTGTGGCGATAACAAATTGGAATTGATTGAACAATTGTTATGAGCAAAAAAGTTATTCAATATTAGCAGGTTGAATGGCAAGCATGGGAAGGGGAAACATATCCTGTGTCACGGAAGCGAGTTGTGAGAAGGAGAGCAACATGAGAAGCAGCTTGTTCCGGGGCGGGAATTGAGGTATATTATTCACTCCAGCGACACGTTCCAGACACATGGTTCACGGGTTTGTGACCCCTCTGTAACCTGTCGGGATGGATGGGGATTTGAAAAGTTTTCTTTTCTTGCCCAAAAAGGGTTGACGAGGGCCTGGGAATATGATGAAAGCCCTCCTTCGCGGCGAGAACACGACGTCCTTGTCGCGAAAAAAGAGTGAAAAAGAGGTTGACAGGGAACGCGCTTCGTTCTATATCTCCTCTTCTGGCGCGGGGAAAATACCCCAGCCAACATGGGTTCCTTGACAGATAAATAGCGAGCCGGGCCAAGTATTGCCTGGATGTGGGAAGATGTTTTCATTTTTCCGCTCCAGGTGCCGGTTCAGCGTAGT
>QZKZ01000114.1 GCA_004796465.1 Desulfovibrio sp. | reverse complement strand
CTTGTTTGACCTCGGATTCGTGCCCATAGCGCTCCAAGGCCGCTTGGAAACGCTGGTCCAGGGACACGGCTTGCTCGCCAATGACCAACTTGTCCGCGAGGAACACAATCTCGGCCTCGGTGATGGGCTCGTTTCCGTCCAGGTGCGCATCGCCGTGGCAGGCCACAACGCGCCCCATTTCTTCGAACCCGGCCCGGGCCAGCATTCGGCCGCCGGTTGTTTCGTGGGGTTTGCTCCCCTTGCCCACGTCGTGGAGCAGGGCCGCGCGGACGATGAACTCCAGATCAACATCGCCCTTGCCCCCGTTGCGCCAAGCCCTGCCCAGCTCCCGCGCCACCAGGGACACTGCCCTGCAATGGCCGCGAACGTGATGGGGCGTTGCCGCCATGTGGAACAGGGCCTCGCATTCCTCGGGAGTGGGGACCCGCATCCCTTGCTGCCGGGCCTGCAGGCGGCGGTACTGCTCTTCCCGGTCCATGTCCAGGAGCACGGCTTGGTCGGCCACGGCCACGTCCCGAACCCTTTCGGGCCGCTGCTCTTCTTCTTGTGCGAGCACCCCGCGCAGCCCCCCTTCTCCGGTGTGGCCCAGTATGGGTTCGCGCAGGCATGCGGCCAAAACCGGCGGGTGTCCCCGTTCGCCCTGAAAATTGGGATAGAGCACTGAAGCGTCATTGTGAAAAGCGTCCATAAGCCGCGCCACTGTGGCCGGACGCACCAGGGGAATGTCCACAGGCAGCACGAAAAAGCTCTCGCAATCCCGGGAGAGCGAACGCACACCGGCCTGGACCGAGGTGAACATGCCCTGGTCGTAGCCTGGATTGAACACGGGCTCGGCGTTGGCTGCTGAAATGGCTGGTGCCAAATCCCCGGCCCGGTATCCCGTCACCACCAGGACCCGCTCCACGCCCGCGTCCCGAAAGGCTGCAACGGCCCTCTCCAGGACCGTGGCGTTGCCCAAGGGATACAGGGGCTTGAACCCTTGCATCCGGCTGGAAAAGCCCCCGGCCAAGATAATGGTTTCACAATGAGGCACGTTTTCTCCTGGCGGCCCGTTCCTGAACCAGTTCAGCCACGATGCTCACCGCGATCTCCTCGGGCGTGTCCGCGCCAATGGAGATGCCGATGGGGCAATGCACCCTGTGGATATCCCGCTGTTCCACGCCCTGCTCCAAAAGGGCCGCATAGATGGCGTCGCGCTTGGAGCGGCTGCCGATCATGCCCACATATCCGGCCGGGGTGGCCAGGGCCTGCTCCAGCACGGTCTTGTCGTGCACGTGGCCGCGTGTGACGATCACCAGGGAGCTGTCCGAATCCACCTCAAGGCCGGTAAAGCACGCTGCAAAGGAATCAATGACCCGGATCTCGCTTGCCTCGGGAAAACGCTCGGCATTGGCGAAGTCCGCGCGATCGTCGAGCACCACCACGCGGAACCCCACGGTTGCGGCCAGGGCCGCAGTGCTCCGGGCCACGTGCCCCGCGCCCACAAAGACCACCGGGCTGGGCGACAGCATGTTCTCCAGCAACATCCTGCCCTGTCCATGCTCCACAATGGCGGCGCCCGGCGAGCGGTTGACCGGCATCCGGGCCAGGGCGGCCAGTTCCTCGTCCACAGCCATGCCCTGGCCGGACTCCACAAGCTTGCCGCCAACCAGAACCCCATGCGCGAGCGGGCCGGAAAACTCAGGGCCTTCAGCGCTGCCCAGGTCCGTGATCCACGTGACCGGCGCGCCCCTGGCCACGCCCTTCAGGGCCTCGTTGACCAACGCGCGGGTTGCGTCGCCGGGCAACAAACACTCCAGAAACACATCCAGGCGGCCGCCGCAGATCATGTCCGACACGGCAGCGTCCTGGCCCGTGAGGTTGAAGCTCTTCAACAGCGCGCCCGGGGAACCGAACATGTCCTGGGCCGCCTTGATGGCCATGGCCTCCACAATGCCGCCGCCAATGGTGCCGCTGATGGAGCCGTCCCTGAACACAGCCATACGCGCTCCCGAGGTCCGGGGCGTGGAACCGCCATGTCCACAAATCACGGCCTGCACCACTTCCTGGCCCTGGTCCAGGGCCTTTTTCATCTCCTGCAATACCTTCTTCATGGGCGAGTCTCGTGCGTGAGGGTGCGTTTGAACGCGGTAAAAGGTTCCCCATCCCAGGGGAGCACGGCAAGTGTCAATCGCGGCCCAGGCCCCTGGTCCGTGTCCTGGAGTTCGGGCAGGGCCGCCAGCATCTCTTGGGCGCGGTACCGCAAAGGATCGAACGATTCCCTGCCCTTTGTCTGCATGGCCTTGAGCCGGATGCGCAACTCCTGATCCAGGCCTTGCCCGTGCAAGGTTGCGGAGAAATCCACGACCAGCTCCAGGCGAAACAGGGTCTCGTCCAGCAGGGCCAAACCCAGGACATGTCCGTTGGCCAGTCGCGGGCGCTGGGACAGCCTGCCCTGGACCTTGTCCAAGCGGACCAGGGAACTGCCGCAAGCGCAGGTCCCGCTGAGCAGCCTGCCCAGGTCGCCCAGGCGATAGCGGATCAGGGGCTGGGCTTGCCGCCGCAGTGTCGTGACCACGATCTCTCCCCACTGGCCCGCTGGAAGCGGTTCCCCGGTCGCGGGGTCAATGATTTCCACGTACAGGTCGGCTTGGCGAAGGTGGCTGCCTTGTTGGGCCAAACATTCCACGCCGCCGCCCAGGCCGGTTTCGGTCGCGCCCCAATGAACCAGGGCCTGGCAAGGCCATTCCCGTTCCACATACTTGATGATGCTGTCCGGCGCATAGTCCGAACAGAGCAAAATTTTTGCGGGATTGAGCCGGGTTCCCCAAGCCGCGTCCAAGCGGGCCAGGACCAGGAGTTGCACGGGAAAGCCCACCAAGCAGTGGGGCTGGTATTGCCGGGCCTGTTCCAGGGCGGCCAGGGGGTCCTGGACCAAGCCGTACACCAGGCTGTCCACCCCGTTGCGGGCCAAGGCCCGGGACAGGAGGTCACCGGTGCTGTCCGGGGTTGGGCCGGACAACAGAATCATGACCCGTTGTCCGGATTCCACCAAAGTGCGCATGCCGTGGTCAAAAAAATCAAGGGTGGCTTCCAGGTCTTGCTTGTTGAAGAACACGCGCTTGGGCTTGCCCGTGGAGCCGGAGCTGGTCAGGGTCACTACCCGCGCCACCTCGTCCTGGGACACGCAGCACATGGCCGGGCCGTGCTCGCGCAGGTCCCCGGCCGTGGTCAGGGGTACGGTGGAGACATCCTGGAGCCTGGCCACGTGGCCTGGGTCAAAGCCCTGCAAATGGCGCGCGTACCACGGGCTGTTCTCCTTGGCATGGGCCAGGACCGAGCGCAGCTTTTCCAGTTGGAACTCCTCCACGGCCCGAGCAGACACCGGACGGATGGTGCTTTCCCTGACAAGAGCCGCTGTCCACGGATCCAGGGGCGTCAGGGGAACAGGGGGCGGCGCTGAAACGTGAAGGTGGGGTGCGGTATTCATGCAGGCACAACTCCCCGGTACAGGGTCCGGCCCGAAGCGGCGCTCAGGTTGTACGCGCAAAAGGGCACCAAACGCCCGTCCGGAGCCACCACATGAATACAGCAACCCTGGAGCCGTTCCAGGTCGAGATTCCAGGCATCCTGAAAGGCCATGCCCGAAATGCTGAAACGCCAGGTCGTCAGCTGATTGAGCAGACCATCAAAATCCCGTGCCGTGGTGGACCGAGCTTCGGACTCGATCCCGGCTCCTGCCCACTGTTTGGCCGTGTAGTCGATGGAGCGTAATGCGCCTTGTTCCGCGGACTCGGGTTGGGAGCAGCACGCGCTTTTGGAGATATTCGACTGGGACAAGGGCTGCAATCCCCCGCCAGGAGTGCGCAGGTAATTGCCGTGAAAGGAGCACAAGCTGTGTTCGCAGCCCGGCGGCTGGAACGAACCCAGGGGCACCAGGCCTTGGGTTTGCTCCTGAACAGCCCGCATCACCTCGGGCAGGGTCAGACGGTCCTGGTCACGGGGCGGCGAAGGGAACCGGCCGAAATAACTGATGGGCTGAAAATGCACGCCCCGCACCTGGGGACCGGCAGACAGGGCAAAGCGCAGGATATCGCCCACTTCCCGGACATTGACGCCCGGAACCAGGGTCGGCACCAGGACCACGCCCAGCCCGGCCCGGCAACAGGCCTCTACAACCAGTTGTTTATCCCGCCACAGGGGAGCGCCGCGCAGCCGCTCGTACACACCCTCCGACACCCCGTCGAATTGGAGAAAAACAGAGTCCAGGCCAGCATCCCGTAAATGTTGGGCATAGCCGGGTTCCCGGGCCAAGCGCAGGCCATTGGTATTGAGCTGGACAAACGAAAACCCCGCGTCCCGGCCCAGGCCGATGATCCGGTCCAAGTCATCGCGTTGGGTGGGCTCGCCGCCCGAGAGCTGGATATTGCTGGGGCCGCTGGTCTGGAGCACCTGCTCGTACCAAAAGGCCACGGTGTCCAGGTCCGGGTCGGGCTGCTGGTTGCCCGCGTCCGCAAAGCAGACCGGGCATTGCAGGCCGCATCGCTGGGAGACTTCCAGGAGCGCGGTGCAAGTGCGCTGTTTGTGCCCGGCGCACAGGCCGCAGGAATGGGGACAGCCTTTGTCCGCGCTGGTCTGGGGCTGTTGTGGCCCAGAGGGCGTCTTGGGCCTGACCCAATCCGCGAATCCCGGTTCTTGGCCGCGCCAAATAATGGTGGCAAAGGAGCCGTGCTCAGGACAGTGCTTGCGCAGATACACGTCTTGGCCCTGGCGCGCCCGTTGCGCGGGAATGCGCTGCAAACAGACCGGGCAGACACTCCAGGTTCCATGGCCGGAGCCGTGGCCCGAGTGCCCGGCGCTTTCCCCGTACCCCTGGCTCACGTTTGTTCCCTGTCACGGCTCTCAAGGGGGTCGAAACCGTTTTCCAGCAGGATATCCAGGCAGCGGGCAAAGGTGTCGCCGACTATGGAGCCGCACAGCACCGGGTCAGGTTCCCCGCATTCGCTGTCGCCGAGAATCTCGCCACAGCTGACGCCGCCGTGGCGTTGCCCCACGGTTTCTCGGAACCACTCCTCGAGTTGGGCCAGCATCAGGGGCAAGCGCTCGGACGCGGGGTCAGCGGGTGCGTCATCCAAGGCGCTGCCCGCGTACAAACCCAACAGGCAGGCCCCGCCGCTCAGCGCGCCACAGGGACCGGAGCAGTCGCCCAATCCATTGCCCAGCCCTGCCATGGCCCGGACCAAGCCTGGATTCTCCCGACCCTGCATCTCCAGGGCCAGTTGCAGCAAAATCTGGCTGCAGCACAAGCCCCGGGCTCCCAGTTGCATCATGCGCAGGGCAACGTCGTCCATGGCCTCACCTCTTCTTGGCGATCATGAAAAAATATCCGGGCCGCACGGCCTTGGCCCGCAGCTCGGCTTGGCAAGCCCGCCCAGGAGGCAGCAAGGCTTGCCAAAAATCCTGCAAAGACCCGTGCGCGAAAATGAGTTCAGCAGCCAACCGGGCCAGGGCCGGGCTGCAATCGCGCCATAGCTTCACGTTCAACCCACTGCTTTCCACAAGGCCGCGCCACTGCTCTTCCGGCAGCGCGCCGTCCAGGCAGCAGTGGGTACCATCTGGAGCTGTCACGGGTTCCTTCGAGTGTCGCCGCGCGTACAGGTCGCTGACCATGAGCACGCCGCCGGGCCGCAGCACCCGCGCTATCTCGTCCACAACCTCGTTCGCCACCTTGTTCGCAGCAGGGGCCAGGGACAACACGCACTCACAGAGCACCCCGCCGCAGCTTCTTGTTCCGAGCGGCACGCGCCGGGCCTCGGCTTGAAGCACCGGGACTGAAGCGTGGACGCGGGACTCCTCGGCCATGGTCCGGGACTGGTCCAGGCCCAGGCAAGCAATACCGAGTTCATGTCCCAGTACGCGCAAACTCCGTCCCTGGCCGCAACCCAAGTCCAGGACCGGTCCGAGGGGTTGCGGGCCATGAGCGGCTCCCAAGGCCAGCAGTTCCCGGGTGAGTTCCAGGCCACCGGGCCGCAAACAACCACCCGTGAGCCGCCCCACCCGCTCGAACCGGGGCGGACGCGGTCCAGGCTCTTGGGGAAGCCAATCGAGACTCATTTATCTTCCAGGAGTTGCTCGACCTCGAACATCTTGCCCAGGGCCAAGTCCTCGGGGATGAGCACCAGGCCGCACTTGGCGCAGCCCAAGAGCTCCACGTTGAACACATTGCCCAGGTACTCCACATCCACGGGCGAGGGCGTGAGCTTGCCCCCACACTTGCCGCAGGTCCAGTCCGTGTCCGGGGTAAACGAAAGCAGGCTCATGCCGGACCTCCGGGGATGGTCATGCGATGGCTGTAGGCGTTGTACACGCGAAAGGACTCGCCCTCGGGCGCGTACTCCACCCAGTAGGTCACGCGCACGGGCTGATGGTAGGCTAAAAAACGCCCGGTCTTGGCATCGGCCAACTTCTGGCCGGTCCGTTCGGCATGAAGGATGACCCGGCGCAGGTCATTGAGCAGGATGCGCCGCTCTTCCAGAAGCTCTTGCAGTCCGGGCTCCATGACCAGGTCAAGATGCTGGTGCGCTTGCATGGGGGGTGGCTCCTCCTGCCACAGGGTTTTCAGCAGACGCCGCCGCAAATCAGCCTTGTTCTCCTGGCGCTGGGAAAAACCAGGCGCGGGCCGGGCCGCCGGGTCTTCCTGCGCTGAATTGTTCGACTTGGAGTTGCCCGGCGGCAAATGGCTCTTGGCTGCCTCGGGGAACAGCAGGTCCAGCAAATGGTAGACACGCTTGCCCGTGGCTGCCAAATTGTCCCGGCACATGGCGCAATACGCCACGAAGTCCGCCTTGCTCTCTGACACGCGCTTTTCCGCCACCTTCTTGGCCAAGGCCGGGTTGGACGAATACATGAGCCCACCATACCCGCAGCACGACGTCTGTTCATGGGCCAGCTCCAGTTCGCGCACCTTCACGCCAGTGTGGGACAGAAGGCGGCGGGCGCTGTGCCTCAACACGGGATTGTGGCGGGCAGCGCAGGGGTCGTGCACGGCCACGGGCTTTTTCGCCCCCCGTGGCGAGGCATCCCCTGGGGAAAGATATCCAGTCATGATGTTCCACAAACCCGCCACCGCCACATCAGGCGCATACTCCTGAAAGGTCGACAAGCACGTGGCGCAGGCCGTGATGATGGTGGGCTTTCCCAGCCGCTCCCACTCCTGCCTCACACGGTCAAGCTCGCGTTCAAAACAGCCGCGTTCCCCGGCCCAATGAGCCGGGACCCCGCAGCACCCCAGGCCCAGGCCCGTGGCTTGGCTCACGTTTTCCCGCAGCCATTGGTACAAGACCTCCACATGGCCGGGGCTGGACGCGCAGAGCTGGCAGCCCGGAAACAGCAGGTATGTGCTTGCGTCCCGGCCCGGGGCGTGACGGAACAGGAAAAACTCGCTGCTCGAACTGAAGCGCAAGTCCTCCAGGGCGAAGTCAAAGGCCGAGGGCGGCATGATCCCCTCGGCTACCATGGACTGCCGGGTCTCCAGGCAAAGCTCGGCCATGGGAAAGTCGTGGGGGCACAGGGCGCTGCACTGACCGCAGAGCATGCAGGAATTGATCAGTTGGTTGGCCTGGCGGTGGCCCTTGACGATTGCCAGGTTGTTGTAAATCTGGCGGGCGTAGGTCTTGGGATAGCCCTTGTAATGGGCGAGATAGGCGCAGGCCTTGACGCATTCCAAGCACTCGCATTGCAGGCAACGCTCGGCCTCGTACGCGGCCTGTTGTGGTGAAAAGCCCTCAATGGGATCCGCCGGAACCACGGCGGGCAAGGACGGAACCTTGGCCAAGCTGGTGTACAGCCTTGACCGGTACGCGCCTTGGTCGCTTCGCTCGGCGGACAAGGAAACCCCCTGCAACAGCCTGTCAATGGTATTGGCGGCCCGCCTCCCTTGGGCGGCCCGTTCCACGGGCGATGCTGAATCTCCGCCCGCCAGGACCCTGGAAAGGGAGGTGGTCCCGAGCATCTCGTCATACACCGGGGCGCCCTGCTCCATTCTCAGGGGCCATGCCACTTCCAGTCCAGCGTCCAGACAGAGATACAGCGCATCGAACGAAGCCAAAGCGCCGTCCATGAAGGCCCCGTCCGACACCTCGGCTCCGGTGTGCACGACAACACCCGCATCCTCCAGGGCCGACATTTCCTCGTCAATGGCCGCGTCAGGCAGAAGTTCCCCGAATCGGCCATACAGGGGGTGCCCCAGGCGCGGACCCGGCTCGAACAGGGTCACGGTGTACCCCTTGCGCTTGAGGTCCGAGGCCAGGACCAAACCGCTCAAACCGCTGCCCGCCACGGCCACGGCCTTGTCCCTCGCGGGCATGGCCAGGCTCCGTTGGCGTGGTCTGGGCCGCTGGACCACGGACCTCTCCAGCAGGTGGATCTGCACGGGATCGCCTGCCTTGCCGCGCAGACACTGCTGGCGGCACGGGCCGTCGCAAATCCGGGCCAGCACGCCGGGCAGGGGCAAGGTCTTGAGCAGGACTTGCCAGGCCGCGTCAAAATCGCCCGTGGCTAAAGAAGCGCACAAGGAACGTGCGTCCACATGCAGGGGGCATCCGGCCTTGCACTGGGGCGAGAGTTCCTGCACACACTTGGCTTCCAGGTCACGGAGCTGCTGTTGATCCATGATTTTTCCCTGTTCCGCCTTTGCCTGATACCCCGGGCAAAGGCAAGGGCGGCCCTTGGATTTTTGCTCCAGGAGCCGCCCTTGGCGTGAATGGACCGTCAGGGGAGGCGACGGCTGAGTCTCCTGGTTAGTTGATGCCTGCCAGGACTTTTTCCGGCAGGGCCGGCAGTTTGGTCACGCGCGAGCCGCACGCGTTGTAAATGGCGTTGATCACCGCGGCATGCGGGCACGTGAGCGGCAATTCGCCAATGCCGCCGATGCCAAAGGGACCCTCGGGCCTGGGCGTCTCCACGTAGACCAGTTCCATGTCGTCGGGAATCTGCTTGATGTAGGGGAAACCAGCCCCCTTCATGGTGGAGTGCTTCTTGATGTCCTCGTAGTCCTCGGTAAGGGCCAGGCCGATGCCCTGGGCCAAACCACCGTAGAGCTGGCCGTCCACCACCAGGCGGTTGTTGATCACGCCCACGTCGGCCACCATGGTCATCTTTTCCACCGTGGTCTTGCCCGTGGCGACTTCCACGGCCACCTCGGACAGGAACGCACCGTACATATACACGGCAAAGGGCTCGCCCTGGCCGTTTTCGTCGCAGGCCGTGCACGGCGTGGTGTACTTGCCCACCACCTTGAGCGGGATGTTCTCGTCCTTCATTTCCTGGTAGCTGCGGAAGCTTCCGTCAGCCTTTTTCATGCTGTTGACCAGGGCCTCGCCCGCGGCGGCAATGGCGCGGCCCGTGACCACCTGGGAGCGGCTGCCGCCAGCAGGGCCGCTGTTGGGGGTCTTGGTCATGTCGTTCATGACCAGTTTAATCTGTTCTGGGGCAATACCCATGGGCCGCAAGGCTTCGTGGGCCGTGCCCAGGCAGCCCGCGTCAGCGCCCTGGCCGTGGTCCTCCCAGGAGGAGTATACGGTCACGGTGTTGTCCTCGTTGAGCTCCATCCAGGCCTCGGAGGCGTCCGGGCCGTCCAGGCCGCATCCATACACGCCCACGGAGATGCCCACCCCGCGCTTGACCTCGGCGGTAGAACCGGCTGCGGCCTTTTCCTTGGCCGTCTCGTACTTGGGCCGCAGGATGTCCAGGATCTCGGGCAGGCTGTAGACTTCGGGGTCTTGGCCCGTGGGTGTTTTGGAACCCTCGCGGTACACGTTCTTGTAGCGCAGCTCCAAGGGGTCCATGCCCAGCTTCTCGGCCAGTTCGTCCATGAGCACTTCCGAGGCGAACTCGCTTTGGGGCGAACCATAGGCGCGGAAAGCCGAGCCCCAGGCGTGGTTGGTGCAGACCGTGCGGCCGATGCCCCGGATGCTGGGGATATCGTAGCCCGAGCCGATGAACTGCGCGCCGCGCACGGTCAAGAGATCGCCGAACTCGGAGTAGGGGCCGTGGTCCACGGTCCAATCGCTTTCCATGCCCAGAAGCTTGCCGTCGTTGTCAGCGGCGTAACGCAGGTTGATGAAGAAGGGGGAGCGCTTGCCCGTGTAGGCCATCTGCTGCTGGTAGTCGTAGTTGAGAAAGGTGGGGCGGCCCGTGGCCATGGTGGCCACGCCCACCAGGGCTTCCATGGTCGGACTGAACTTGTAGCCAAAGGTGCCGCCAGCGTAGTTCTGGACCAGAAACAGCTTGTCCGACTCCATGCCCAGGCCCTCGCAAATCATGGCTTGGTGCAGGTGGATGCCGATGGACTTGGAATGGATGATCAGGTCGTTGTTGTCGTTGTAGTAGGCGAATCCCACGTCCGGCTCAATGGGCATGTGCGGTTGGCGGCCCACGTAAAAGTCGTCTTCCACCACCACGGCGGCGCTGTCGAACACGGCCTTGGTGTCCTCGCCTTTAGCGATCCTCTGCTCATAGTAGACATTGGGCGTGCCGGGGTGGATCTCCATGGCGTCGTCGGCCATGGCCGCGGGCGCGCTCATGTATGCGGGCAGCTCTTCCAGCTCCACCTTGACCTTTTCAGCGGCTGCCTTGGCATGGGCCTCGGTGTCCGCGCAGACTATGGCGATGGCGTCGCCGTATTGGAAGACCTTGTCGTCGCACAGGATGGGGCGGTCCCACCCGTCGCCCTTGTTGGTGGGGAAGGTTATCAGGCCGGTGATGCGGTTCTTGCCCTGGACGTCCTTGTGGGTCACCACCTTGAACACGCCTTGCATGGACTCGGCTTCGCTGGTGTCAATGGACTTGATGTTGGCATGGGAGACCTTGGCCTGCACCAATGCCAAGCGCAGGGTGTTGCTGGGCAGCTTCTGGCCCGCGTCCGCACCGTAGTCCAGGGTGCCCGTGACCTTGGCCACGGCCGTGGGGCGGGGATATTTGGTGCCCAGGATACGGCCGTCCTCGGGCATCTTGAATTCCAGGTCCTCGATCTTCATTTCGCCGCGCATGACCTTGCCCGCGTCTTCCACAGCATCCACGAGTTGCTTGTAGCCCGTGCATCGGCAAGCATTGTTGTTCTTCTGGAACCAATCCCGGATTTCCTCGCGCAAGGGCTTGGGATTGGACTCCAACAGGGCCTTGGCGGACACGATGAAACCCGGGGTGCAGAAGCCGCATTGGGCGCCGCCGTGGGCGATCCAGGCGATCTGCACGGGGTCCAAACGGCCGGGTGCGCCGATGCCCTCGATGGTCATGATGTGCGCGCCTTCTGGCACCTTTTTCATCTTGGTCACGCAGGAGCGGATGAGCTTGCCGTCCATGATCACGCTGCACGCGCCGCACTGGCCTTGGTTGCAGCCCTTTTTGGTGCCGGTCATGAACAGTTGTTCGCGGAGCACGTCCAAAAGCGTGGTTTCGCCGTCAGCCACCACGTTCTTGGGCGCACCGTTGATGATGAGGGACTTTCCGATCATGTTGCCTCCTTGAATTGGCACGTCGTGGTTTCGATGAAGTGCTTGTGCTCCAATATGCGTCCAGGCCCGGCCACGGACTCAAACGCCTTTTCCAAACGGGCAGAGGGGGTAGCGGCAATCGCCGCACCCCGCGCACAACCCGCCATGACCCATACGGGCGATGTCTTGGCGGGTGAGCCGCTCCCCAGCGAGCATGCGGGGAACCACGAGTTCGAAGATACTTGCCTTGTGGTACATGACGCAGCCCGGGAGCCCGAGAATGGGCACGTCGCCCGCATAGGCGAGCATGAACATGGCCCCGGGAAAAGTGGGCGAGCCGTAGGTGACGACCTCGTGGGCCACGGCCCGGATGGAGGCCGGGGTCTGGTCGTCCGGGTCCACGGACATGCCGCCGGTGCAGACCACCATGTGGGCGTCCTGGCCAATGAATTCCCGGATGGCTTGGGCCGTAAGTTCGGGGTCGTCGGAGGTGAAACGCTGGTCCAGGACTTGGCTGCCGTAGGCCGCGAACTTATCCCGGACAATGGGACCAAAGGCGTCCTGAATCCGGCCATGGTAGACCTCGCTGCCCGTGGTCACCAAACCCACGTTCCACGAGGCAAAGGGTTTGATTTCAATGACCGGGTGGGCCGAGGCGCAAATGGCCTCCACGGCCTGGATGCGCTCTTCCTCGATGACCAGTGGCACCACGCGCGCGCCCGCCACCTGCCTGCCGGGTTTTACGGACTGGTGGGTATGCGCCGTGGCCAGGACCACGCCCTCCTGGCTGTTGACCCGATCCAAGGCCGGGATATTGATGCTGAGCAGGCCGTGATACTCGGCCGTGAGATTGATGCGGCCCTCGCAGACCTCGGTCAAGGCCAGGCCGCGCCCGGCAGCCGCCGAGCAGATACGGCGGGCCGCATCGTTTTCATGGAGCATGCCCTGCTCCAGGGTCAGGACATAGAGATGCTCCTTGCCCATATCCCGGAGCATGGGGATGTCCTCGTCCCTGACAACGTGCCCTTTTTGAAAGGCCCGGCCCTTGAACTCACCGGGAACGATCTTGGTCAGGTCGTGGCACAGGACCGTGCCCACCGCGTCTTGGACGGGAATTCGCTTCATCATGCCGCAAGGTCCTCATTGATATGGGCCGAGCCCCACGTCGTCTCGGGATGAATCGACCCAACCCGAGCAGCCCATCGCTGTGGGCTGGAAAACTCGTTGTGCGGACGGCGTGAACACAGCCCCCAGGACAAGTCCTCGGGGGATAGGGTGTGGCCGGGCGCTGGAATGGAAACTACCGTCAACTGAGCAACCTCAATGGATGAAATGCGTTCTTCTTATGCTCCACCATGCATAACAAGTCAATATATTGCTCATGGGATTATTTTATTGCTAAGTATGTCTATTCGCCGAAAATTTAGGTATACTCCGTAGCGAGGATAACCCACTGGGATCAGGACAATCGCTCCAAGGGGGGGGCAATGAAAGAATGGGATGTCGGATTGCGGATATGGCTGGAAACCAAGGAAGGTTTCAG
>QZKZ01000249.1 GCA_004796465.1 Desulfovibrio sp. | reverse complement strand
GGAGCGTACCGTGCGGGCCAACTTCATACGGCCCGGGACGGCGCTGGAAATGCCCGGCCAGCTTGCGCTCCATGAGCACGAGCACCAGGGCGTTGAGGCCCACGAACGCGGCCAAAGCCACCAGGGCTACGACCAGCCGCACCATTTCCGGTTGTAGGAAAAACTCAATCCACTGGCTCACCGGTCAATCTCCGGGATAACAAGGTCCAGGCTGCCGAGAATGGCCACCGCATCGGCCAGGAGCACGCCCTGGGCGCACTCGGAGAACAGGCTCAGGTTGCAGAAGCTGGGAGCCCGCAGTTTGACGCGGTAAGGCTTGGCGCCGCCGTCGCAAATCAATCCGAATCCAACCTTGCCCTTGGAAGCTTCCACGGCAAAGTACGCCTCGCCTGCCGGGGGCTTGAACGTGGGCTTGGGAGCGCCCTTGACCAAGTGCTTGCCCGCCGCGCTGGGCAGCCGCTCCAAGCATTGCTCAATGATCTTGAGGCTCTGCTCGATCTCGGCCATGCGCACCATATACCGGGCCATGGCGTCGCACTCGGGAAAGGTCGGCACTTCGAAATCCATCTCAGGGTACAAGGAGTAGGGCTCTGCCCGGCGCACGTCGTATTCCACGCCCGCGCCGCGGACAACAGGGCCGGTCGCGCCGTAGCGGCGGCACATTTCCTCGTCCATGATGCCGATGTCCTCAATGCGCTTGCGCAGGATGATGTTATCCGTGACCAGCGCCTTGAACATGGGCAGGCGTTTGCGGAAATAGGGAATGAAGTCCGTGAGCCGGGTCACGAATTCATCATTGATGTCGTGGCTCACACCGCCGAAACGCATGTAGCAATACGTCAGCCGCGAGCCCGTGCAGATCTGGAGCATGTCCATGATCTCTTCGCGATCATCGAACGCGTACATGATCGGGGTGAACGCGCCGAGGTCCAGCAAGTAGGCGCCCCACCACAAGAGGTGCGAGGAAATGCGGTTGAGTTCGGTGACGAGGATCCGGATCAGTTCCCCGCGCTCGTCCACCTCGATGCCCGCGAGTTTTTCCACCGCGCCCACGTGGGCCCAGTTCCAGGCCAGGGCGTGCAGGTAGTCCACGCGGCCCATGTTGGGCAGGTATTGGGACGCGGTCTTCACCTCGCCCATGAGCTCGTGCATGCGGTGGATGTAGCCAAGAACGGGTTCGGAGCGGACAATGTATTCGCCTTCCAGCTCCAGCACGATGCGCAGCACGCCGTGAGTCGAGGGGTGCTGCGGCCCCATGTTCAGGATGAGCGTATTTTCGGTGGGACCTTCCTGGAAATGGCGAGTATAAAAATCGCCGTATTCCACGGAACCGGTATCAAATCCCGGTACGACTGGCTCATTATGTACGGTTTCCTGGGTCATGACGGTCCTTACTTTGCGAGTATGGTCTGCGACGTCAGGTCTCAATCCACTATTAGGAGACTAGGCCTCGGCTTCCTTGGCTTCGGCTTCCTTGGCAGCGGCCTCTTCAGCAGCCTTCTTGGCAGCGGCTTCCTCAGCGGCCTTGCGTTCGGCCTCGGCCTTTTCCGCGGCTTCCTTGGCTGCTTGCTCGCGGTCGGCGGCCAGCTTGATCAGCGGATGCTCGTCCTCGGACTGGAGGATCTCATAGGGCGGAGCCAAGTCCAGATAGGACTTGTGCGCGCCTTCGGCCTTTCTCAGGGGAGCCGCGTCAGCCATGTCCGCGGCAAGCAGGATCGGGCTGTCGTTGGCAATGCCTTCAAAGGTGATGTAATAAAAATCCCGGGTTTCCCGCTCATGCCACTGAGCGCCCGGGTAGATGTCGGAAATGGTCGGGACCGTGGGGTCGTCGTGGGGGACCTGCACCTTGAGGGTGATCCGGGTCGGGCCGTCTTGGAACAGGCAAAAGTGGTAGTGCAGCTCAAAACCCTCGGCCACATCCACGCCCATGACGTCTTCAATATAATACCCGGCCTCGTCCAAGCGCTTCACCGCGTCCTTGAGGACCCCCTTGTCCAGGTACACGCACAGGACTTGGCCCGTGACCACCGGGTCCAGGGAGAGGATGGCCTGAGTTTCCAGGCCTTCAAACAGGGTCTCGCTCATGTGCTTCTCCTCGGCCTAGTCGGTCTCAGGGGTCGGGGCCCACCAACGGCGGCCGGTGATCTTTTCCTGGAGCTTGAAAAGCCCTTCCAGAAGTCCCTCGGGACGGGGCGGGCAACCCGGCACATACACATCCACCGGGATCAGATTATCCACGCCCTCAATGATGCCGTACTGGCCGTTGAACTTGAAGGGGCCGCCCGAGATGGCGCAGTTGCCAAGGGCCATGACCCACTTGGGCGCGGGCATTTGCTCGTAGAGCCTGACCACGGCCGGGGCCATCTTCTTGGACACGGTGCCGGCCACGATCATCAGGTCGGACTGCCTGGGCGAGGGGCGAAAAGCCTCGGCGCCGTAGCGGGCGATGTCGAAGCGGGCCATGCCCACAGCCATCATCTCGATGGCGCAGCAGGCCAAGCCGAAGGTCATGGGCCACAGCGACATGGCCCGGTACACGTCCACGATCTTCTGCACGATGGGCGTGGAGATCGGGGCTTTCTGGATGTCGACTACTGCTGGTCGAATTGTATCTTGTGCGGCCATTCAAACACCCCTTTCTTCCAAAAGTAGAAACAGCCCAAAGCCAGGGCAAAAAGAAAGATGAACACCTTGATCAAGGGCAAGAAACCGACGCTGTCCGGATAGTGGGCAGCCACTGGGAACAGGTAGAGCACGTCCACATCAAAGGCGAGAAACAGCAGGGCGTAGAAGTAGTAGTTGATGCCGAAACGCACCCAAGCCGAACCGTGGGGCCTGAGTCCGCATTCGTAGGGAATGCCCATGTCCCCGCCCCGGGCGCGCGGCGCGAGCAGCCACGCTCCAACGAGGGGTCCCGCTGCGAAGCCGAAGCCAACCAGCAGGCCGAGTAGAATGGAAACATTAAGCCAAGAAAAAACCATAGGTCTGTTCTCCTTGGTAACTGCATCGTGTATACGTGACTTTAGGACACAGGTTGATAACCACAGATAACAAGCCCTTGTCAAGGTAATCATTTAAAAATATTGTACAAATACATCTAGCTCCCTGTTTTGGTTGTATTTTTTTTCACAAGTTCGCCATTTCCCGGACTCCTTTTTCCTGCTGCATTCTTCTCTCCTAAATACAATAACGACATGATTTTCATTGCTTTTTCTCATCATTTTTCAAGACCTCTCACTGACATCTTTTTGTCACACAAGGAAACGCCATGCTTTTTCGCATCCTTTTCTCCACCCTGTTGGCCCTGACTGCCCTTGTTCCCCAAGGCACTGCCCAAGATTTCGACCCAGCCAACCTGCCCTTTGCGCCGGGAGAACGGCTCGAGTACGTGCTGCGTTGGGAAAACATCCCCGCTGGTTCGGCTTCGCTCCAGGTTCACGATATTGAGTTCATTGACGGCCAACCCAGCCTGCACTTTCGTATGCTGGTCTCCACCAACTCGTTCGTGGACGTGTTCTACAAGGTCCGCGACGTGATCGACTCCTACGCGGCCCTGGACATGTCCCGTTCCCTGCTCTTTGTGCAGGATCAAAACGAGGGCGATGTGGAACGCGACATCCGGGTGGAGTTCGATTGGACCGAGATGATCGCCAAACGAATCAGCTCCGGTGTGCACAAGGACACGGTCGCCATCTTCCCGGACACCTTCGATGAATTGTCCGTGGGGTATTTTCAGCGGTTGGTGGAGTTACGGCCCGGCGAAATCATCGAGGCCCATGTGACCGACGGCAACAACTGCGTCCTGGGCAGAGCCACCTGCCTCGGCCGGGAGTGGATCAGCGTGCCTGCGGGGGACTATTATTGTTTTGTGATCCGGCCCGAGACCAAGGATCTGGGCGGGGTATTTGAAAAGAGCCCGGATGCCGAGATCCTGGCCTGGATCACGGCGGACGAGCGCAGGATGCCCGTGCGTATCCGAAGCGAAGTGATTGTGGGCCACTTTACCGCTGACTTGGTCTCAGCGACTCCGGGCCAATGGGGAGAGGTTCCGGTCCAGGCCCCGGCAAGCGAAGACGAGATTGATACTGAAAACCAGCCCGGCGATTCCCCCTCCCCTTAGCCTGCTTTCCGGCACAGGGAAGCGGGAAACGCCGGGCCCTCGTTATATCCGTGTGATGGATGCTTTGATTTGCAGCGGTCCTAAGCCTTGGCCACGTAGCGCTTGCCTTTGGCCACAAGCACGGCCAGGGCCAACATACCCAGCAGCATCACAAAACCCAGGTGCAGCCAGTCCACGATCATGACCAGGTCCGGTCCGAAAAACACCCAAGGCATGTTCTTGAGAGTGCGCAGCACGCCGGTGACAATGATGCCCACTACCAGAAGATTGCGAGCATGGCCCCAGACCGTGACCCGCATTTCCCGGTTCCAGCGGCCCAGGTGCATGACCGCGACGTAGGCGGTCAGGGCCATGAACACTGCCGCCGCGATGTAGTGAATCTGGTGGGTGAGGTAGTATTGGGCCAGCCAGCCCAGGCCCGGAATGTCGGCCACGTAGTAGCGCTTGAAAATGGGCATCTGGGCCAGGCCGGACACGAGCAGGGCCAATACCGTTACTATATATATACGCTTGATCCAGGAAGGGGGTCGGTTCATGCTTCCTCCTCGCCGTCACCGGCCTTGCGAGCAGTTTTCCTGGCCTTGCCCGCCAGGGTCAGGGCAGCCCCGGCAATACCGGCCACAGGCGCGAGCATGGCTGCGTAACCCAGGTTCTCGTCTTGGCCCATCATGTCCTTGACCTGGGCCAGGTGCGGCTTGCCCGGACCTGTTTCCACTGCCTCGTTGAGCAGCTCAAAGGGCACGGGCGACACATACAAAGTGTTGGTTCCGCCGTTTTCAGTCTCCCCGTAAATGAAACCGTTCATGGATTCGGCCAGTTCATGAGCCATGGCCACTATTTCCTCACGGGGACCGATGGTCTGCACCTCAAAGGGACAGCCATCCACACAGGCCGGGACTTCCCCTTCGGCGATGCGGTGATGGCAGCGGTCGCACTTGTACATGACCCCGTTGCCCGCCAAGCTGGGCAACAGGTCGAGATACAAACCCACGCCGGTCTGGCGCTCCGGGATCTTCCAGGGGCACACGGATTTACATTTGGAGCCGCCCAAGCAGACCTTTTCGTTGATGCGCACGATGCCGTTGGCTTCCCGACCCGCTGCCCCCCAGGGACAGAGGTCGGCGCAGGGCGGATTCTGGCAGTGCATGCAGCGCCTGGGGATATTGATCTCATAGGTCTCCCCCTCGTACTCCACCTCTGCGGTCTGGATGTACAGCCAGTTGTAGGGGGTCAACCGGTCGTCAACCGCCCTGCCCTCTTCCGTTGACCAGTCGGCCACGGGCACTCGGCTGGGGTACATGGTGGGAAAGGGCTTTTCCGGCTCAGGGAATTTGAAGCTGTTTTCTTCGCGGCAGGCGTCCACGCACGCGCCGCAGCCGATACATTCGGCCAGGTTGTGCAGGGTCGCCAGTTCCTCGCCCCGGGACGCGGCCCTAGCCGTACCCGGCAGCATCGTTGCCGAGGCCGCCCCGGCCACGGAAGCCGCTGCCGCCTTGAGAAACCCCCGGCGCCCCAAGGACTTTCCATTGTTGCGGTGACTCACACCAACCTCCTTAACGTGTGTTCCATGGTCCGGCAGACCATGCTGCGATGTGGCATGAGCGCAACATAAACCCCCTAGGGGTACCTGGCAAGGGGGTCGGGCAAAAAAAAGCGACCCGCTCTAAAGGCAATTCTCCCCTTGAGCGGGCCGCTAGCCAGGGATCAGGATGACGTTTTCCCAGGCCTGTGGCCGATGTATGTGGCCCTGCGTGAAGGTCGTATCGGCTGGTTGGTGCTTTCCCTTTAGCTCCCTGCTCTAATCCGCTTGTGCAGCTGGTTCTTGCCTTTTTCCCCGTGTCCAGGTAGGTCTCTGCCGTGTCCAGCAGCGCTGGACCTTGACCAGAGAGTGAAATACCCATGAATGTTGTTTTTTTGCACGGCCTTGCCGGTGAATCCCGAGACTTTTCCGAAGTTGCTGCACTTCTGAAAGGTTGGAGAGTCATCACCCCGGCCATTGATTATTTCAGCGGCAAGTTTGTTTCGTTGCCTGAATTGGCTGGGCAAGTGGCCGAGGAACTCCCACAAGACCTGGACACGGCCCAGTCACTGGTAGTGGGCAATTCCTTGGGCGGAATGCTGGCCCTGGCCTTGGCCGGGCGTTTTGGCCGCGTTCTTCTTGCAGGCGCACACATCCGCACGCAATCCGGCTTTGTGGGCCGAGGCCGCAAGATGCTGCACACTGAGTTGGGCCGCATTTTCCATGATCCTTCTCTGCTGACCCCCGAGCAAGTCGCGCGCTACGAGGAACGCTGGAAACAGTTCGCCTCGTCACGTGAACTGGTGCGGCGGCTCAAGCCGCTCAAGCGCATGCTGGGCGAATTTTGCGGCAGCAGGCTCTACCAAGAGCACCAGGACCGCATTCATCTTGTTTGCGGCGAGTCCGACTCCATCAGTCCGGTGGAGGTATGCCGGGAGTTGCAGGCGGCGTATCCAGCCATGGAACTGACCGTGCTGGAACGTTGCGGCCACGCCGTGCCCTTGGAGCAACCCAAGGCTTTGGCAGACGTGCTGAATAAGGAATGGCGGGCCTTGGCGAAAAAATGCTTGCCTCTGGAACCAAGTTCAGCTAAATTTTTTTCTTCCATGGTGACGGAAACGGTCTGAATTCTGTTGACACTCGGGCCAAGTGGCTTTAGGTAGTCTTTCCTCCGGGCGGGTAGCTCAGTTGGGAGAGCATCGGCCTTACAAGCCGAGGGTAACAGGCTCAAGCTCTGTTCCGCCTAGAGTTGAAGGCCGCTTTTTGATGAGCGGGGACGTAG
>QZKZ01000366.1 GCA_004796465.1 Desulfovibrio sp. | reverse complement strand
TTGTCGCCTGCCTGGTTCAGGCGCACGGAATGGGCTCGGCTGGGCAGGTCTCCGGACACGGTGTTGTGGCGGATGAGGATGTCCGCGCCGCCCTTGACGCCAAAAGGCGCGCGCATCACGCCCAGGGAATCGCCCAGGACCAGGTTGTTCTCGATGATCACGGATTGGGCCTCGTGGTAGGGGTTGCCGTCCTCGCCCACGAGCACGCAGTTGGCCCCGCTCGAACCCTGCCAATGGAAAAAGATGTTGCGGGCCACCAGGATATCCTGGCTGCCCAGGTACGCGTCGTCCCGCCCGTTGGAGTCCTTGATCACGATGAAGCTGGAGGTGTCGTTTGCGTTGGGCCGGTTCGAGCCCTCGAAATCGTTGAAGAACACGTTGTCCACAACCGTGACGTGGACCGCGCTGTTGATGTCCATGTGTTCGTCCGAGCCTTCCTGGTTATAGAACAGGTTCGACTGGACCAAGACGTGGTGCGCGCCGTTGTTGATCTTGAGCAGGTCGTTGTTGAAGCTGTCGTGGAACACGTTGTTGGCCAGGGTGATGTCCGCGACCTCGCCCCCGTCATCACGCAGGTTCTGGATGTGCACCACCAGGGCCCCGGCGCCAGGCCCGTCATGGGCGATGTCGAATCCCTCCAGCACGATGCCCCGGCCGTAATAACAGGTGACCACGGTTTCATTGTTGCGCAGCCTGGCCTGGTAGGGCACCTCGGAGCGCACGGTCACGGGCTGGGAAAAATCGCCCCTGAGCCGGACCCGTCCCCAGTAGTCGCCTGGAGCCACGAGCACGGTGTCGCCGGGCGAGGCCGCGTCCAGTCCGGCGGTGATGGTGGCGAAAGGAGCGTTTGGCGAACCATTGCCCGCGTCGTCCGAACCATGGGGCGCCACGTGCCAGGTGGCCGCGGACACGGGGTGGGCCAAACCGGCCAACATCACGCCGAGCACAATTATAAGACAAGGAAAAACGCGCATGCCGCCTCCTTGCAGGTCTTTGGGAATTGAGGGGTCACGCCTTGCGGGCGCGCAGGAACATCAGCAAGCACAGCACGGCCAGGGCCAAGCCGAGCACGGCCGCGACAAGTCCGGCCAAGCGGGTCAAACGCAGCCTGCCTTCCATGAGCGGGCCTTGCCCTTGTTCCAGCCGCTCCCTGGCAGCCATGGTGATGGGATCCATGGACTCGAACAGGTCCCAGAATTTGGGTTCCATCTCGTCCCTGCGCATGACCGTGCGCCGCTCGTCCACGGTGAGGAATTCGCCCAGGGCCAGGGTCATGCTCTCCAGGTTGCTCAGGGCGGCTTCGTAAATACCGCGTTCCGGCGCGTCGCCCAGGTGCTCGTCCAATCTGCCCAGGGGTTGCTCCAGCTCCTCCAGTTCCACGGAGAGCCGGTCCCTGAGCGCGGGATTGTCGTCCCAGGACATGCGCTCCATGAGCTGGATCATGCGCGGCATCATGTCGTGGGCGACCCTGGCGGCGCGGGCCGCGTGTTCGTTGTCCGTGCGCGCCAGCCGCGTGGCCATTTCATCCAGGTTCTGCTCCGTGGCGTGGGCCGAAGGCATCATCCTGTCGTGGAGCAGGTTCCAGGCCTCGCCGTCCACATACATGTATTCGGAGAGCAGTTCCTGGTATTCCTTGATCCTGGCCATTTGGCCCTGGATCAGCACGGCCTGCTCCGTGGGCGGATTGAATTCCAGGCTCTGGCCGAGCAGGTCGCGGGCAAAGCCAAGGTGCTCCACGGCCCATTCCGCGTTGAACTCGTCGCCATGGGCGTCGAACAGGGCCGCATGGATCAGGCCGTTGCGCACTTCGGCGTCGGCCTCGTTGATGATGGTGAAGCCTTCGGTGGCGTCGGGAAAGTCGTGGATGCGGGCAATGGACTCGCTGGCCCCGCGAAAGGCCAGCATGCCCGCCACCAGGACCACCAGGGCCAGGCAAAAGGCGGCGAGGAGCGCGTACTTGCCGGCGCCGGTTTGGCCCGGCTCGTTCCAGTCCGGGCTCTCGCTGTATTGGGCCGTCATCGGTAAATGGTCCGGGGGCAAATGGTCGGGGGGCAAATGGTCCGGAGGAAGATGGTCCGGAGGCAGGGGCTCCTGGGACCGGACGCTCGCGTTATGGGACAGTGGCCCTTGGGTCATGGCCTGGGTCGTGCTGCCATTGACCATGGTCACCTCGGAATCCACGAGCATGGTGTCGTTGTCAGGGTCACCGGCCGAGGCCGCGCCAGGGCCCAGGGACTGGGTCACCAGGGCCGAGGTCAGCTTGTTGTGCAGTTCCTCGATGTTGCTGATGCGATCCTCGATGCGCACGGCCAAGGCCTGCATGATCGCTTCCTCGGCCTCCATGGGCAGATTCGCGCCCAAGCTCGATGGCGTGGCCAGGGTGTCCTCGCCCATGCGCTCCACAGCCTCGGGCGGGGTCACGCCGGTGATGGCCCGGTACAGGGTCGCGGCAGCCGCGTACACGTCGGACCAGGTCCCGTGCTTGCCCTTGGACGCGTACTGCTCGGCCGGGGCGTAGCCCGGCTTGAGGATCACGGACAAGGACCGCGAGCGCTCGCCAGTGGACTGCCGCGCCGCGCCGAAATCGAGCAGCTTGACCTGGGCCTCGCGGCTGATGAAGATATTGGCCGGGCTCACGTCCCGGTGCAGGAGCCCTGCCTTGTGCACGGCCCTGAGCGCGTCGAGCACGGGCAGCATGATCTTGAGCGCGGCCTTGTAGGAAACCTTGCCGCCCTTGCGGTCCAGGAACTGCTTCAGGGTCGCGCCCTCAATGTAGGGCATGACAAAGTAGGCCGTGTTGTTTTCGCGGAAATAGTCCTTGACCGTGACAATGGTCGGATGATTCTCGAACTGGGCCAGGGTGCGCGCTTCTTCCAGAAATTTTTCCAGGCCGTGCTCAAAGAATTTACCCTTGTTGCCCGCGAACGCCGAGACCAGGGTCTGGCCCTCGCCCCGGGTGGCCAGTTCGCTGGGCAGGTACTCCTTGACCGCCAGCTTGACCTTGAGGTCCATGTCAAAGGCCAGGTAGGTGATGCCGAAGCCGCCGTGGCCCAGCACGCGGCCAACCAGATATTTATCGCGCAAGAGCGAGCCGGGCTCCAAATACAGCGGCCCCTTGCCCGACACCGTAGTCCGGCCACAGTTGGGGCAGGCCTCTTCGCCGCCCTTGTCTTCCATGCAGTGCAGGCAAATGTGTTCCACGTCCATGCGAACCTCCGGTCTCGGGCCGAGGGGGTCTTCGGCTCAGTATCATGGACGGTTGTGCCCGAGGCCATGGCGCGGGTCAAGGTTTGCGGATGCCATAAATACGTGTACATGCATCGGGCTTGGTCTGGATTTTTTTTGCGATTTCGTGTAACTCTGCCAGCCATGCCAGCCTCGGATTATACCGCCACGCCGCCCGAAGCCCAGGAAACTTCCTCGGCCACTCTGTTTATTGAGTTCGAGGACCAGCGGCTGCGCGTGGACAAGGACAGCACCACGCTCAGGGTGGGCCGGGAAGACGACAACGACCTGCCCATCCTCAACCGTTTTGTGTCGCGCTACCACGGCGCGATCACCATGAAGCTGGGCCGCTTCATCTACGCGGACACCTCCAGCAACGGCACCTACATGATCGACCCGGAGCGCGAGGTGCACACCATCCAAGGCGCCAAGGTTTTCCTGCCGGACAAGGGCCTTCTCGGCCTGGGCTACCGCCCGGACAAGCCCGAGGCCGCGGTCCTTCGCTTTCGCATTGTTGACAACGAGTAAGCCACTCCATCCTCAAGAAACAAGAATACCCCCAACCCCCAAAACGGGGTCAAGGGGATTTAGAGATTCTTAGGCCGTAAGGCCTTGGAATGTCTTATGTCCGTGGTGCATACCCTTGCGGGGATGCAGGAGGCAGCGCCCCCTGCGCCGTTCATCCGTTGACGTCCTCAATCTTCTTATCCAGCGGAAACTCTTTCACCAGCATCTGGCTCAGCGTCAGGTTGACCCGAGCCAGCTCCTTGAGCTTGGGCCCCACAAAACGCATCTCCAGGGCAACCAAGTCGCGGTACAGCGGCGTGCGGTCCAGAAAAGGCAATTGATGGCGGGTCGCGGCGATAATGTGCTCGGGCGCGTCCTTGAGGCCGTGCGATTCAGCTACGGCGTCCTCAAAGCGAAAACACCCGGGAAAACGGTTCTCCCGGCCGTCAGGCAAACGCAAGACATTGGGCACCCCGTGCAAACGGCAGATCATGAGCCGGTGCTCATACAGCCCGCACAGCCCGTCGTCATTGACCGGGCACATGACATGGGGCCGCTCGCCCTTGGCCAGGGCAGCCTCGCATTGGGCCACGTTGTCCCGGGCGCGGGAAAGATACGACTCGCGGCGGTCCTCGGGCAACAAACCCATGCCTTTGAGCGCAAAGGCCCACTCAATATGGGTATGGTGCTGGAAATAACTGTAGCAGCAGTTCTGCGGGCATTCCGCGCAGGAAAAATCCTGGGTCGCGGTGACCGTGGAATACTCCTGGTCCATGCGCGCATACAGCGCCACCAGCTTGCGAAAGGGATCGGGCTTGGCGCGGCGGCTCATGCGCCCTCCAAGAGCCAAGCCAGGATCGCGTCCACGCTCTGGGCCGGGGTCTGCTCGTCCGTGGCCACGGTAAAGTCCGCCGCAGCCTCGTACAAGGGCTGGCGCTCGGCAAACACATCGGCAAAGGTCTGATCCTCGGCCATGACAAATCCCCGGTCAACAATGCCGGTAAAACGTTCCATCAGCGCGTCCAAACCAATCTTGAGGTACACCACCGCCCCCAGCATGCGCAGCTTGTGCACGGCATGCCGTCCATAGACCACGGACCCGCCCGTGGAGATCACGGTCCTGCCGAAACCCACGGCGGACACCAGTCTCTCCTCGGCCCTGAGGAACTCCTGCCGGCCCAAATTGTCCATGATCGCTTGCAAGGAACGGCCAAAATACGATTCCATGACCTGGTCCGTGTCCACATGCGCCCAACCCAAACGCTCGGCCAACAGCTTGCCCACCGTGGTCTTGCCCACACCGGCCATGCCGATAAGACACACACAGCCGCCAGAAGCAAGCTTGGTCCGGTCAAGAGTAATGGTATCGCTGGCCATGGAAACACAAGGAGTTGAAAGCAAATGGCTTGGTACTCCGACTACCATACCGGGTCAAGAAAGATAACGTCAAAGGATACCGTCAGCGGAAACCTCACAAGATCACGTCAATGGAAGAAAGGCGCAGGTTTTGCGGGTTTCGGGAACGACTATGGATGAACGTCGCGGGGGGCTCTCACAGCAGGGCTGGTCAGGCAGTCGCTCGTGTCCTGGACAACGTCGATGAATTTTGGTCTATTTCGCTTGTGCTTTGACAACCAGCCTTGCACTCTAAGAATGAGTGATTTCCGGCGATGACAGGAGAGTCCAAACACGTGGGGGCCATGTCGGCATCGTTGTCCAGGAAGGCAAGACTATTTCCTCGTCCGGAGAACCTGACCAGGGAGGAAGAGTGCTCTTGCGCGACTGGGGCTTCAGGCAAGGGCCGCATGAGGACCCGATAACCTTTCGCCGGTACAATCCATTTTGCCGGCGTCACCCTAACCCCCTCAATCTTGAAGACGTCTACACCACGTACCAAAACACTAGGGAGGGACGATGACCCAACGAAACAAGAGGATTCTCCTGCGATGTTCTCTCGTCGCGGCCTTTTTTCTCTCCTTGTGCGTCCTTATCGGGGCGCACCAAAAGCCTCCTCCGGGATATATCGTCAATATTGGGGACACCTGGGAGTATGTTGTTGAAGAGGCTGGAGAGCCTGACTTCTCGGACCCTTTAGCGGGAAGCCACCTTTGGATCAACAACTCGGGAATTCTGGGCTGGTGGGAAATGGAGGTTGTCTTTTCCCAGAACGGGTATGTCGTGTCGGAAACCTGTCGGCGCTATGTGGGATTTAGGCCCATGGCCATGGAAATCACTATCGGGCTGTCTGAAAAGAGGTGTCTATGAACCTCATTGCCAGGCCTTTTGTTTGGGTTGGTTCCAGGCTGCTTTCAATGAACGGGGCTCTTGTTGTTCTCACCGTGATCTGCCTCTACGCGGCCCACGTTTCCCTGGACGGATACCCCACGTTTTGGAAGGAAATCAGGCCGTGCGACGATGCCGCGCCCCTGCATGAACATCTCGGCCCTCCCGACGCCTTTGATGAGAAGTGGGGGACCAGCATCTGGCGCAGCTACCATTTCCTCGGCTGGTTTGAACTGCACAAGGAACGCGGTGGAGTGTTCATATACTCCTATTTTGGTCTTGGAGATCTTTCCAAAGAAAAACTACTTTTCTACAACGTGTGCTCTTATTGTGTTGAGGAGTCCTCTCAAGAGGAATGAGCGCTTTTACAGGAACATATTGTGGATGATCACCAAACCCAAACGAGGTCAAGGGGGTCACCCCCTTGCGGGGTGTGAGGCTTAGATGTTCTGAGGCTTGAAAAGCCTTAGAACACCTTATGCAGCTCTGCTGTGAGAGCCCCACGACGTTGCTGTAAATCCTTTGACGTTCCGGGCGAAGCCCGCCAAACCTAGGCCTTACTTCCGTTGACGTTCTCCGTTGACGGTATCCTTTGACGTTTCCTTCTCCAATAAAAAAGGCCCGCCGAGGCGGGCCTTGATGGTGTCGAGTACAAGCGGTTTAGCGCTTGGAGTACTGGAACCTGGCACGTGCGCCGCGCAGGCCGTACTTTTTACGCTCCTTCTTGCGAGCGTCGCGGGTGAGGAAGCCGGCTTTTTTCAGGGCCGGGCGCAGCTCGGGATCGAACTTTTCCAGGGCGCGGGAGATGCCGTGGCGTACAGCCTCGGCTTGGCCGCCAATGCCGCCGCCGCGGACATTGATCTTGACGTCAAAGCTGTCGTTTTTGTTGGTCAGCACCAGGGGCTGGCGAATGATCATCTGCAGGGTGAGGCGCGGAAAATATTCAGCCAGCGGGCGGTCGTTCACGAAAATTTGGCCCGTGCCGGTATAGAGACGGGTTCTGGCCACGGCGTTCTTGCGCCGGCCCGTACCGTAGTGGAATTCTTCGCTCATGGATAGGCTCCTGACGGGGATCAGCCGTTAAAGGCCAGGGGTTTGGGTTCTTGGGCGTTGTGAGGATGTTCCGGGCCCGCGTAGACTTTGAGCTTCTTGAGCATGGCCCGGCCCAGGCGGGTCCGGGGCAGCATGCCGCGCACAGCGATGCGGATCACTTCATCGGGCTTGGCTTCGAGCATGTCGGACAGGCTGCGCGAGCGCAGGCCGCCGGGGTAGCCCGAGTAGTTGTGGTACATCTTGTCCGAGAGCTTTTTGCCCGTGACTTTGATCTTGTCCGCGTTGACCACCACGATGAAATCACCCAGGTCCAGGTGGGGGGTGAAATCAGCCTTGTGCTTGCCGCGCAAGCGGTTGGCGATTTGCGAGGCCAAGCGTCCCAGGATCTGGTCCTCGGCGTCCACCACGAACCAGTCGCGGGAGATCTCCGATTCCTTGGGGATATATGTCTTCATCTGCTGTGCTCCTTAAAGCCTTGCAATCATTATCATCTTGACATTCCATCCACTTTCCGGCGGGGGCTGAACTCGAAACTCCCCGAAGGCAGTGGCTGGAAGCAGAGTTGAATAAGCCCATCCCGAGTGCTTGTCAAGCCAAAATCCAGGAAAAGCTATTGAGGTTTTTCAGCGGGGGGGGTACATACACTCGGCCATGTTTATTCGACATTCCCCAGCCCTGCCCACGATCCGCAAGAGCCTGCTGCAATTCGTGTTCGCGGGCGCGTTCATGAAACGCTGGAACGACAAGGTCCGGCCCATGGAGCTGGTGGAGGTGGACAAGCAGGCCCACAAGATGATCGCGGCCTGGGCGCTCTTTGAACTCAACAGCCAGGACCTCGACCCGGAAGAGCGCCTCGCCCTGGGCCGCGAGGTCATCGAGGGCGGCTTGTTCGAGTATTTCTACCGCCTGGTGATCACGGACATCAAGCCACCCATCTTCTACAAGATCAAGGACAACCCCGAGCATTACCGCCGCCTCACGGATTGGGTGCTGACCCAGCTCGAACCCCGGCTGCAGCCCCTGGGCCCGGAGTTCCGCCAGCGGCTGTCGCGCTACCTGCGCGAGGAGGAGACCAGCGAGGCCAATGCCCGCGCCCGCCGCATCCTGTACGCGGCGCACCTCTACGCCAGCAACTGGGAGTTCAATCTGATCAAGGGCCTGAACGTGGCGGACGACGAGTTCCAGGAGATCGAAACCTGGTTCAAGGAAGCGCTCAACGAGCACACGGACCTGATCGGCGTGTCCCAGCTCCTGGAAGGAACCAGCTCGCCCCTGGGCCGGTTCGCCCACCTCTGCGGCCAGCTCCGCTTCCAAAAGCGCTGGTCCCAAACCCCGCGCATCCCCGAGACCTCGGTCATCGGCCACATGTTCCTGGTGGCCTGCTACGGCTACTTCTTCAGCATGGCCCTCGGAGCCTGCAACGCCAGGGCCCAGAACAACTTCTTCACCGGCCTGTTCCACGACTTGCCCGAGCTGCTTACCCGCGACATCATCTCGCCAGTGAAAAAATCCGTGAGCCTGCTCGCCGACCTGGTCAAGGAATACGAAGACCTGGAACTCAAGCGCCGCGTGCTCGGCCCTCTGGAGCAGGGCGGCCTGTCCCCCCTGGCCGACCGTTTGGCCTATTTTTTGGGCCTGGAAGTGGGCTCGGAATTCTACTCCGCGATCCGCGAAAACAACACGCCCCGCAAGGTCAGCCTCGAAGAGCTGCAAGCCGAGTACAACCAGGACCACCTCGATCCCAAGGACGGCCGCATGCTCAAGGTCTGCGACGCCCTGGCCGCGTTCATCGAAGCCTACACCGCCCTGCGCAACGGCATCTCCTCGGACCAGCTGCAACAAGCCCTGTGGCGCATGCGCCGGGACTACAAAAACGTGTCCCTAGGCGAAAGCCTCCACATCGGCGCCCTGCTGGCGGATTTTGATTAACAGGCTGTTGAAAAAGCACCATCTGCTTCGTTGCTGCGAAAAACTCAAAATCTCGCGTATGATAAATACGCTTCGATCTTGAGTTTTTCTTGCGCCTCGCATCTGGTGCTTTTTGAACAGCCTGCTGAATAAGGATTTTTCAACAGTCAGTTAAGGCGAGGAACGTCAGCGGAAGTAGGGTTGGCAGGCTTTGCCCGTTACGGCGGCAGCAACGTCAACGGATGAAAGGCGGAAGTTTGACGTTCTCTTTTGACGTTCTCCGTCGACGTCATCCTTTCCCAGGCACCAGGAGTGAGCAGAAGGCATCGAGGATTTCGTCGAGTTCCTCGGTGATGGTGGTGAGCATGTCGGTGGTGAGCGGCAGGGAGTCGTAGACCGCGTTGTCCAGGGGCGGGATGTGGAAGTGGGCCGTGGCGCCGTGGCCCAGGGTTTGGGCCATGACGTCGGCCACGTGGATGATGGCGGCTTGGGGGTGTTCCAGGGCTTTTTCCGGATTGTGGTGGTGCAGGACTCCCATGACGATGAAAAAGGGGAAGTTCCATTTTCTGAGGAGCATGGAGCCGAAGCGGGCGTGGTCGAATCCGAACGCGGTTTGCTCCGAGGGGGTGAGCAGGCCGCTGTGGGCCAGGGCCAGGGCGGCCTGGGCCCGGTCCGGGTGGGCCGCGAACATGGCGGGCCGGCCCAGGTCGTGCAGCAGTCCGGCCACGAAATAGCGTTCCGGCTCTTCCAGCTTGAGGCGTTGGGCAATGGCCCGGGCAATGATGCCGCAGGCAATGGAGTGCCGCCAAAAGCGTTCCATATCCATGTCCAGGATGTCGGTTTTCTTGAACATGCCCATGACTGACGCGCCCAGGGCCAGGGTGGTGAGCTGTTTGGTGCCGACCACGGTCACGGCGCGGGAAATGGTTTCGATCTGCGAGGGAAAGGCGAAAAACGCGGAATTGACCATCCTGAGCAGGGCCGCGGCCAAGCCCACGTCGCGGGAGATGACCTCGCCCATGTCCTCGGCCGAACTGGACTCCGAGTTGATGTGCTCCTGCAGCTCCACCACCACTTGCGGCAGGGAGGGCAGGGCCACTTCCTGTTGCAGGATGCGCACGGGGTCAACCGGCGGGAAGGGCTTGGGAGTTTCCGGCGTTGCCTCGCCAGGGTCCGGGAAGTCGCCGGGCCGGACCGCCATGCATTGTTCGGCGCGGGCGCAGGCCAGGGGGACCAGGGCCTGCATGGCCGGGTGCTCGATGTTGGCGAAGCGCAGCCGCTCCTGGAAGGTGGCCAGGGCAAGTTCCGGCAGGTCGGCGCAAGGGGGCGAGTCGAACATGGAAACCTCCGTATGCGGAGTATATACATGCGGCCCGGCAAATCCGCAATGGCGGGGCGCGCGGCCCGGTGAAGACATCGCTTGCAGGGTATAGTTGATTGGAATATACTTCGCCGTGCTGATGTAGACAAAAGGAGTATGAATGCTCGACCCATGGTCTTTCGGGTGTGCGGCCTTGACCGGAGTGCTTCCGGCCCTCCCGGCCCATGCCCTGTCCACGATTCCCTTTGTTTCCCTCTTGTCCTGGCCCGGCCTGGTCCTGTATGTGGCCATCGCCCTGGTAGAAACGGGTGTGCTGTTGTTGATTCTGCGCTGCCCTGTGCGGCGCGGCTTGGGGGCGTCCCTGGCCGCCAACTTGCTGACCACGGTTTTGGGCGCGGCCCTGTTCGCGGCCATCTCCTATTCCGCGTTCGTGCTGGACTGGCCGCTGTGGCATGGGGATTGGGTGCGCGTGCTGCATTTCGAGGGCGTGGTCGCGCTTATAGTGGGCGGTTGGTTCCTGCTGGGCTGGTTCCTGGAGTATTTGGTCCTGCGGGCCATGCTCCGGGCGCACGTGTCCGAGACAGCGTGGTTCGGCCCCACGTCCCTTGTCGCCAATTTGGTCAGCTACATCTGCATCGTGGGCGCGGCCCTGACCACCCATGGCGCGAATTTCCTCATGTTCGGCATCTCCGATATCTAGCCCGGCGAGACCCCATGTACTCCGCACAGCAATACCAACTCCCCTTGATCCTCGCGGTACTCCTGCTCGCTGCCGTGCTCGGCCTGGCCGGATACCTTCTGTCGCCCGCGCCGGACCTCGGCCTGTACCAGGCCCTGGTGGGCTTTTGCCTGCTTTGCCTCATGGAGGCCGTGGTCCTGCAGTCCATGCTCCGGGTGTCCTGGCCGCGTGTTTTGCTCAGTATCGGGTTCGGCAATGTGTTGTCCCTGACCTTTGGCCTGTTCGCCATATGGTGCGGCAGGCTGCTCGTGGGCCAGGTATGGCCGCCTGCGGCCGCTGCCCTGGCCTGGCCCGCCTGGCTGTTCCTGTGCTGGCGCATTGACTACGACGTGGCCGAACGCGCCCTGCGGCTCACGGCCATCCCCCGGGAACGCATCCGCACCGCAGTGCTCGCCGCGAACATGATATCCACGGTGCTGCTTTTTGCAGGGGGCCTGGTCCTGGACCTCACTTCCTGGCCCCTGCCTGTCGCGCCCTAGGAGGCGACCATGCGTTCTTTGCATTGCCCCGGTTCTGTTTTGTCGGTTCTTTTGGCGCTTTTCCCGGTCCTTGCCGCGCCCCTGGCCGCCCTGGCTTATGACGGCCCGGCCAGAGGCACCGGCCACGGCCATGGTCATGGCCTCGATCCCGGCTTGCTCATTGTGCCCGGGGTTTTCCTGGTCATGGCGGCCATTGACGCGATTGTGGTGCATTTTCTGCTCAAGCCTGGCTGGGCGCGGTCCCTGGGGGTAGCGGCCCTGGCCAACCTGGGCTCCCTGGTGGCGGTTTTCGCAGGGGCGGGATTGGGCATCTTGCTCAGCCTGCTCATGATCCAGCGGCCCACGGGCATGGACAAGCTTCTTGTTGCCGCGCCCGTGTGCTTCCTGCTGAGCTAGCTCGTGGAGTCCATGGCCGCGCACAAGCTGCTCGCATCCCGGGAGGTTTACTCCAATGCCGAGATCCGCAACACCATGTTCGTTGCCAACGTGGTGACCGCGGTCCTCGTGCTCGTGATCATCATCACCTTGGCCATGTCAGGCGATATCGAGGTTTCTCCATAGTAAGACCAACCCCAAGGAGCCGACCATGCATAGCATTCCTCGCCACAGCCCGGCCTTCTTCGCCACACTCGCCACCCTGGCGTTGATCCTGACGCCTCTCACCGGGTGGGCCCTGGGTGCGTGGAGCGAAGGCCCCGAGTTCACCAACCCCAACCAGGACCCTCTCATACCCCTTCTCATATGGATCTTCCCTCTCGTTGGGGTTTTCGCCGTGCTGATGGCCATTGACGCCTTTGTTGTTCAGAAGAGGCTCAAGCCGGGCTGGGGGCGTTCCCTGGGCTTGGCCGCGACGGCCAACGCCTTTTCCGTGCTGGGGTTCCTTGTTGGAATCTTGCTGGGAGGCATGGTGGACCCGGAACTCGCCTCGTTGGGGGGATGGATAGCCATACTCATCGGCTGGTGCATATTCAGCATCCCCTTGGAGTTCCTGGCCGCGCAATTGCTGCTTGCCTCGTCCAAGAAATACTCGGGCGAACAAATTTTCAAGACCATGCTCGTGGCCAATGGAGTGACCGCCGGTGTTGCGCTCATTATCATCTTTATCTGCGCCATGATAGGTTTTATCTAGGTCTTTCTGCCATACAGGCTCGCGGTCCAATCCCTAGGAGCCCACTATGAAACATCATCTCCGGCCATGGCGCATCGTGTTCTCCACTGTTGTGGCCTGCGCTCTCTTCCTCATCGTTCTACCGGCTATTGGCGTTGCCAAGTCGGAGAAGTTGCCGGATCAGGTCAGCATATGGTTTTACCTGAAGCTCCTGGTCCCCCTGGGCTCAATACTTCTTTTCAATGGCCTGATGGTGGCCATTGACGCGGTCGTAGTGCAAAAGCGGCTCGCCCCGGGCTGGTAGCGCTCACTGGACCTTTCAATCGTGGCCAACGTGGGACCCTTGATGGCGGCTTTCATAGGCCTGCTCGTGGTCAATGGCATGGTTTCGTACATGGACAAGCCCACTATCGGGCTGGAAGATATCGTCCTGTTTTTTCTTTTCTGGTGCCTGCCCAGTATTCCCC
>QZKZ01000365.1 GCA_004796465.1 Desulfovibrio sp. | reverse complement strand
TGTTGGGCCTGATCATAGAGCCTGGGGTCCTGGTTCGGATCAACGCCGTAGTTCATGGCGGCCATGGCTCCTGGATACTGCTCGTATTGACTCATGCTGTGGATTCTCCTTGTGGGTCACGGGCCCTGAGGGCCTGGTGACGGCTATGTCTCTTCGGTCTCGGCCTTCTTGGCGCTGGTCTTTTTGGCTGTTGCTTTTTTCGCCGGGGCTTTCTTGGCCGGGGCCTTGGCCTCGGCGGCTTCCACCTCGGGGGCCGAGCATTTGCCCGCGACCAGGGAATCAGCCAGGTACTTGGTGGTGGCGGCCACAACAACCATGGACGCCAGGGACAAGATCACGGGCATGTTCACCGCGCCCACCACAGCCGTGGCCGTAGCCGTGGCCAAGCCCGAGGTGCCGGTCTCCTTGAGCACGTCCTTGACCGCTTCCTCGCGGGTGGTTTCATTGTTCTTGATTTTGCCGTAATTGCGGGCCAGGGCGGCGGAACATCCCACCACCGCTCCCACGGTGCCCATGGCCAGGGTGGTCCGCGATGCGGTCGGATACAAAGGTGTCTTGGTCATGCTTGTCCCTCCTTGGCGGCGCGTTCCTCCGCCTTGCGGTCTTCTTCAGCTTCTTGTTCCTCGGCGCTTTTGCCCATGAATCCCATGAGACCGCCAAAGGCTCCGGCAAGTGCGCCCTTGACCGTGTCGTTGGTCAGCAGCAGGGTCGCGGCCACGCCCACCAAAGCGCCTTTCCAAAAGTCCGAGCTTGTGGATTGGAAAAAGTTCATGAACCGGGAAACGTCCGGAGAACCGTTGGCAGCGTCCTGGATCAGGCCGAACAGCTCACCGTAGCGGTTTTCCTGGCCCATGGCCGCACCAGGGGCAGTGGATTCCGCCTGTGCATACCCCGGATTCATTTGGGCTCCGCCAGGGGGAACGGCTTGCCCCTGGGCGTATTGGGGTGGGGCTTGGCCCGGATAAAAGCCGGGGATCTGCGCGCCGTACCACCCTTCCTGTGCGGTTTGAGTGGACATGGGCGCGCCTTGATACGGGTTGGTTCCGGGGTACTGGGCGGAATAATGGGGTTGGCCCATGTCCGGTCCGGGTTCCGAATAAGCTGCTTGCCCGTTGTTGCCGCTCATCGGGGTCTGACCGTTGCCGGGCGCCTGGGGTTGGCCTCCCATCTGGCCTTGGGCTTGGGCCATACCCGCCGCGAATCCCGCCTCAAAGGCGGAACCCTGGCTGGGCGCGCCTCCGCCCTGCGGGGAACCGTGCTCGCCCTCGGCGCTTGATCCGCACGATTCTTCAATAGGCGCGGCCGAACCGGACATGCCTGGCTGTTGTTCATACTGCATACTGCTCCCTCCTTGCTCGTTTTTTAAGCATCTATCCTGAGCAGACCGTCCAGTTCTTCGACCAGACCGGCTGCCTCTTCATCGCTTTCCACGGCCATGAGCTGATCAAGCATGGCCGGAGGAATGCGTTCAGCGTCGTATTCAATAACCACGGACCTGGCCAGGGTGTTGAGGCGCACGTTGTGCACTCCGGGCGGTTTGGCCACGTCGCTGT
The DNA here is from genome assembly GCA_004796465.1 of Desulfovibrio sp. GTDB lineage: Bacteria > Desulfobacterota > Desulfovibrionia > Desulfovibrionales > Desulfovibrionaceae > MADRE1. The sequence goes on along the minus strand of QZKZ01000365.1, from coordinate 11,272 downwards.
CAAGCAACGTTTTCGCCAGGGGATCGGTCAACACGGCCAGGTTGAACTTGATCCGGATCCTGCCGGGAACGTGGTGTTTTATGCTCAGGTATTTCCTCAGTTTCGCTAGGGTGATGAAGTCCATGTGCTGTTCCGGGTAAAGGGTTGTCGAAGCTTGTCCTGGGCATGGCCAAGAGCCGCGAGGAATTGGCCAGGACGCCCAGGGAGTGGCCGATGTGCACCAAACCGGCGAATACCGGTGTGAGCACACCCATTGCGCCGAGGACCACTCCGGCCAGGTTGGAGCCCGTGGCTATCCAGAAATTTTCATGGGCAATGCGCAGGGTGCGTTGACTCTGCTGATACACGGTCACCAGCCCTTCCAGGTCGTCCTTGACCAGGGCGATGTCCGCGGCTTCCACGGCAACTTCCGAACCGCCCGTGCCAAAGGCCACGCCCACGTCGGCCTTGGTCAGGGCCAGGGCGTCGTTGATGCCGTCGCCCACCATGAGCACGGAGCCGTAGCGCTCCTGCTCCTCGACCACGAGACGCGCCTTGTCCTCGGGCATGACCGAGGCGTAAACTTGGTCCAGGCCAAGATGGTCGGCGAGTTGCCGGGCAGATGCCTCTTCGTCGCCCGTGATCAAAACGATGCGCTTCACGCCAACAGCGCGTAAACGTTGAATTACGTTTACGGCCTCGGGCCTTTCCTTGGCGGCCAAGCCCATGATCCCTTGCAGGGTTTTGTTTTTATAAACACGGAGCACGGTCAGCCCTTGTTCTTCAAAGGACTGGGCCTCCTTTTCCAGGGTTGAGAGAGGAGCTTTATAGAGCTTGGCCAGTTTGGCGTTGCCCACGATCACCTCGTCCCCACCGATCTGGGCGCGCATGCCCATGCCCATGTGGTAGTCGCATTGGCTGTGAGGCGTGGGCTCAATGCCGCGCCTGTCCGCCTCGGCCATAATCGCCCGGGCCAGGGGGTGGTGGTTGTGGGTCTCCACGGAAGCGGCCATCTCAAGCAGATCGTTCTCCGAGATTCCAGGGATGGTGTGGAAACGCCGCAAACTGGGTTCATCCGTGGTCAGGGTGCCTGTCTTGTCAAAGAACACGGTCTTGGCCTTGCCCGCCCCTTCCAAGTAGCGGCCGCCCTTGATCAGGATCTGGTTGCGCGCCGCCGCGTTCATGGCCGCGCTCACGGCTGTCGACGCGGCCAGGATCGTGGCGCAGGGACAGGCCATGACCAGGAGCACGGTGTAGGCCCGCCACAGGCTGCCAGTGAGCAGCCACGTCGCGGCGGTCGCGCCAACACCTATTTTGACCAGCCGGGACGCCAGGTCGTCGGCCACGCCCTCAATGGGCGCGCGGTGTTCCAGGTCATCCTGGACCTTGTGCATGACCCGTGAGAGATATGTGCTGTCGCCCACCTTGTCGGCCCGGACCTGGATCACACCTTCCCTGACAAAGGTGCCGGCGAAGACCTCCTGGCCCACCCGCTTGTGCTCGAAGTCCTGCCTGCCCGTGATCGGAGCCTCGTTGAGCAGGGCTTGGCCGTGCACGATTTCGCCGTCCACGGAGATTTTTTCCCCGGTATGCAGGACCACCACGTCTCCGGGCTTCACCTGGGAGACCTCGCGCTCCACCTCTACCCCGTCGATGAGCACAAAGGTGTGGTGGGAAGTGATCTCCAGGATTTCGGAAATATGCTTGCGCGAACGCTCGGCAATCCAGGCCGAGAGCAAAGAAGCACCGGAATTGATCCACAGGATCTCCAAGGCGGTGACGGCCTGGCCGCCCACCACCGAGGCCAGGATGCCCCCGGCCAAGAAGCTGTCAATGCTGGGGCGGCCCTGCTTGAGGTCCTTGAGGCCCCGATAGGCCAGGGGCAGGCTGAGCGCCGCCACAACCAAGCCCAAGGGGCTCAGCAGGGTCTGGGCCACCACCGCTCCCATCAGGGTGGTGCGCACGAACACCGCGGACGTGACCGCGGTAATCGCGGAGAACAAACGGAGTTCAGTGCGCAGGTTGTGGCCGTGGTCCCTGTTGCAAGGAGAACTGGGGGCGCACACAGTGCAGGCGGTATTGCCTGCGGGCGGCTCGGCCATCTCGAGATGGGGGATGAATATGAGGCGCAAGCGGGAAAGCAGGGACCCCTTGGGTAAAACCTTGGGATCGTAGCGCACCACCAGTGCGGCGCAGGCCGGATTCGACCGGACCAGGTACACTCCGTCCGTGTCGCGGACCTTGTCCATTTTCCGGGCCGAGGTGCCGTCACCGCCAAGACCGGGGATGCGCAACCGCAAACGGCCTGGCATGTCGTGCTGGATGGTGATGCTGTGTTGTCGATTCATGGGATGGTGACGTTTCCTTTGTGGACCGGATTCGCGGGGGACGGCCCAAAGTTGCAGTAATAGCCAACGGCTACATGGGTTGTGTATTCGGGTTGAGGGGAGTTTCCATATCCACGAATTCCTCCAAACTGCGCACCAGGCTGGAGAGTCCTGAGCTGCGCAACAAGCGGCAGGGCTTCATGGTTTGCCTGCAAACTTCCTTGACGCACTGGCAGGCGTCGTGACTCACGCAGTCCACAGGGCAAAATACGGCGTCCACGGAGCTGAGTACTTTTGGCAGGCTATGCCGGGTCTGCTCCAAGCCGCCATCATGGTGCAGGAATTCCCCGCCCAGACGCTCCACCACTTGGCGGTAATGGCAGACCAAATTCATGCGCCCGCCCACGTAAAGAATGCGTTTTCCAGAAAGCCGGGGGCATTGGTCCGTGCCCGCCATGTCGCACCCTGCTTCACAGTTGTCAGTGCATGGGGAACCACAGCTCCCATTGAGCAGGCTGGGGTCGAAAAAGCGGTGCAGTTCCTTTTCCACGAACTTCAGTTCCGCGCGCTTTTCCCGCAATTCCTCCTCCAGGAGCACCATGCGCGTGGCATGGGCCTCAAGTTTGGTCTCCAGGGATTGTTTGCTGGTCGCTTCCTTGGCCAAGCGGGCGGACTGGTCCGCCAGAGCGGATTGCAGGGCCCGGTTTTCCCTGGCCAATTCTTCATTATTGAGACCGGAGGCTGCCTGCCGTAAATCTTCCACTTGCTTGTCCAACTCAAGGGTGCGGGAATGAAGAGTATGGTTTTCCTCGACAAGGTGCTTGACCTTGGCCCGGTAGTATTCTCTGGCCCTGATGTGGCGTTCCTTGGCCCGGTCCAAGTGGCGCTCCATTTCGCCCAGGCGCCGGATGTCCGCGCGGTTGCAGGACCCCACGAGGTGGGACAGCATGTGCACGTCACCGAAAATTTGATAGCGCACTGCCGCGTTGGTGGAGGGGTGGGTCATGAGCGCCCAGTAGGGGCCGGGAATATCGCCCTGGTCCTTGGCTTCGGACCACAGTCCGAGCAGTTCGGCCGGGGTCTGGGCCTTGCCGAACTTGCGGATGGCGGCAACGTACTTCTTGTCCAGAAGTTTGTTCACAGCCTTGGCCACGGCGCATTTTTTGCCGCACAAACCCACGAAGGTCGCGTGCACCTCGAATTCAGAGGCCGTCTTGCTCAGTTGCATATCGCACTGGCGCGCCACCTTGCGCAGTTCCTTCAGGCTCAAACAAGTGCCGATGATGGAACACTGTGTGTCAACGTCTTCCCAAATCTTTCGCCGCATGACTTTTCTCCGATCCCTCCCTCTTGCCTGTAAGGCCTTCCCTGGCCCGCTCAGTCGGCGCGGGCCAGGGAAGGTCGTGCGACCATGTCCGATAACGGACCTCATCAACACCTCTTACATATCGTGGGCTTGGATCCAGATCACGGCGTCCTGGGAGAGTTCCTTGCCCTCGTACTCGGCTTGGGGACCAGCGCCCAGGGCGGCGAAGCCCCACCAGCCGGCCTTGGGGATGCCAAAGCAGAACTGGCCGTTGGCGTCGGCCATAATGCCCATCGTCACAAAGGAATCCTGGGGAGCTTCGGCCAGGGCTTCTTCCTGGAACCTGTTCTCACCTTCCACAGGGGGGTGGTTCATGAATTCAACTTCGATCTCGGCAAAAGGAACGGGCTCGCCATTGGACAGGACAATGCCGCGGAAGGTGGAGCCGGCCCAGATGGCGTAGGGCTTGTCCAGGGGCAGGATTTCCGTGGGCAGGCCAACGGGCTCGTTCCAGTCAGTGGGCAGGCCGGCGTTGTTCACGACAACCTTGGTGATCTGCTGGATGTAGATGTCTTCCTCGGCTTCCATGTAAGGCTCGGGAACCAGGCAGAACACGAAGTCGCCCATGCCGCGGGTCTTGACTTCAGCGGTGTAGGCAGCGCCGGAGTTGGTCAGGCTGGTCCAGGTAATGGCTTCCAGTTTGTCCATGAGATCGGTCTTTTCACCTTTGTGGACCATGAAGAACTCTTGGGGGGTTCCCATGTCCATGGTGTGCCCGGCCTCAAAGGGGTGGGTGAAGACCATCTTCAGATTCAGGGTTCCGCCGGATTCCATGGCGGCCTCTGGAGTGTAGATGGTCTGGAAGTGAGCCATGGCCGCGGGGGCGAACACGCTCAGCATAAGCACAGTAGCGAACAGGGTGCGCAGCATAAGAAGCTCCTTTGTCAGTTGGGCCGCTGGTGACGGCGGTTGTATGGTTTCGATTTTCATTATCAACGAATAAGGACTCAAAAGGACGGCATAGAGCCGTCCTTATGAGGGGGTACGGGTTATTCCACGATGTCGTCGCCGCTCACGTCGATCTGGTGGCCTTCGCCAGCGTCGAATTGAACGGAGTAAGAACCTTCGGGCTTGTCAAAGGTGATCTCGCTGAATTCGTCCAAGGCGGTATCTTGCAGCACGTTGCCATCGGCGTCGAAAATGTGGACCGCCACGCCGGCAGCGGAAGATCCGTCGGAAAAGCCGCCTTCGCAGGTCACGGTGTCGTCGCCGTTGTCATAGCAAGCGAACAGGGGAGTATGGGCCAGAGCAAGGCTGCTCATGGCCACCAAGGCCGCAACAACCAGGGTTGCCAGAATAATACGCATAACGTTCTCCTTCCTTCTTATATGTCTGTTGGTTGAGGTTTAAACAGGCCGGTGATAACGGTCGCTGCCAGCGCCAGCCCATAGAACCATGCCATCGCCTGGATTCCATCGAACCCCAGCAAAGATCCGCCGGTGTATACCAGGGTGGACACCGCCGCTCCCAACCCGATCATGTACACCAGGGAAAAAATCATCCATTTCCACGCGCCGGACTGGACCTTGACGATCATGGTCGTGGCCATGCACGGCGGATACAAAGCCATGAACAGCATGAGCGCCAGGGCGTGCAGCGAAGTGAACCCGGACTCCTGCTCGGCCATGCGTTGTTCCAGGGTGGCGGTGCCGCCTTCGGAAGTGGCTGCCAGGTTGTCCTGGCCCTCGGCGCCTTCCTCGACCTCACCCTCCGAGGGCTGATAGAGCGCGCCCAGGGTGGCGACTGTGTTTTCCTTGGCTGCCAGGGCCGAGAGCAGGGCCACGTTGACCCGCCAGTTGAAACCCGCATATTGGCTCGCGGGTTCCATCCAGCGTCCGGCCGTGCCCAGGAAGCTGTTGTTGATGGTGATCTCCTTGGCTTCCTTGCGCACGGTCAGACGCACCCTGCGGAGTTTTTTATAGGCGCGGTTCACGGCCTTGGCCGCGTCGTCGCCCCGGGTGGGCTTGATCACACTGAAAAACAGCGCGTTTTCCGCTTGGAAGTCCGCGTCAATGGCCGCGGCTACATCTTCGTCGGATACTCCCATACGCGCGCTCTTGTAGCGTCCCGCGAAATCGAACAGGGCGTCGATTTCCTCGGCTGTGTCCAATTCGCTAAATGCCTCGTGTTCGGCGGCCACGGCCAAGAAGGTTTCCTGGGCTTCCGTAGCCTGGGTTTCAAGGTCGGTCCGCTGTTCGTCGGAAATGCCGGGAAACTGCATGAGCACGAACAGGATCACCGAGACCGCGGCCACCACCGTGGTGATCTTTTTGACGTAAATCCATGTCCGCTCAATGGCCCTGCGGATTATGTTGCCCAAGGTGGGGAAGTGGTAGGGCGGCATCTCCATGATAAAGGGCGCGGACTCCTTGTCCTTGAGCACGGTGAGATTGAGCAGCTTGGCCGTGGTCAGGGCCATGAGCACGGTGATGGTGGCGATGAAGAACATGGCTTGGCCCTTGTAGGCCGCGAAATAGATGCCGATGAGCAGCACATAGAGCGGCACCTTGGCCAAACAGTTCATCATGGGCACCACGAGAATCGTGGCCAAGCGAGCGCGTTCGTCGGGCACGGCCCGGCAAGCCATGACACCGGGAACCGCGCAGCCGCCCACGTACACGCCTCCCAAGACCATGGGCAGGGTCGACTGGCCGTGCAACCCGTAACGCCGGAAAAAGGCGTCCAGCAAAAAGGCCATGCGCGGCATGTAGCCCAGGTCCTCAAGGATAGCGATGTAAGCGAATAATATCAGGAAGATGGGAATGTAATTGAGCAAGGCGTTGACACTGTCCACCACCCACAGGATCAGGGAGCGGAGCATGGGGTCGGTGATGAAACCCTCTGCCGGGAGCAGTCCGGCCACTACCTCACGGACCCAGGCCAGGGCCGGCCAGGTATAGTTGGTCAACTCGTAGCCCAGCTCAATGGACAAATAGTACATGAGGTACATGACCGCGATGAGGATCGGGTAGCCAAGGAAGCGGTTGCAGATGATGCGGTCCGCTTTGTCCGAAAGGGTGGCCTTGCCTTCCTCGGGCGCGTATACGCACTCCTCGGCTATGAAGGAGGCCAATTCGTACCGGCGTTGTTCCAGGAACTGGTCCACGGGCATTTCCAACTGCTTTTCCAAGCCCGCGCGCATCTCGTCCACCTGTTCCAGCAACACTTGCCCCTCGGGGTGCTGGGTTTTGACTACTTCCCGCACCACCCGGTCGTTCTCCAGGAGCTTGACGGCCAGCCAGCGCGAGGGAGCATTGGCCTGGACTTGGCCTTCCAATTTCTGTTCCAGCTCTTCAATGGAGTTTTCCAGAGGGCCGTAATCAATGCGCATGGGTGCGCTGCTGTCGTGGCGGCTCGCTTCCCCGGCCAGGGCTTCCTTGAGTTTTTTTCGGCCCGTGCCCTTGCGTCCCACTGTGGGGATAACAGGCGCGCCAAGCTTTTCCTCAAGCAGAGAAGGGTTGATCTTTTGTTTGCGGGACTCAGCCACGTCCATCATGTTCAGGGCCACCACCACGGGCACGCCCATCTCCAGGAGTTGAAAGGTGAGGAACAAGTGGCGTTTGAGATTGGAGGCGTCGGCCACGTTGACCACCACGGCCGGGCTGTCCTTGAGAATGAAGTCCCGCGCCACCCGCTCTTCCAGGGAGTAGGAAGTCAGGGAATAGGTGCCCGGCAGGTCGACCAACTCCACGGAAGTGCCGTTGTGGGAGAAGAAACCGACTTTCTTCTCCACGGTCACGCCGGGGTAGTTGGCCACGTGCTGCCTGGCGCCCGTGAGCATGTTGAAGATGGTGGACTTGCCCGCGTTGGGCTGCCCTGCCAGCGCCACAAGAGTTTTATTGGACATGATGGGTTCCAGACAGCAAAGGGCTGCGCTAAAGGGTGTTGAATTTCATTCTCATTGAAAGCTGAAAAGAAAACCCGGCACAAGCCGGGTCTTGGCTACAGAGAACTATACTTGCTCGACCAGGACTTTGGTGGCTATGCCACGCTCCACCATGAGGCGGCTTTCACCAACAGAGAGCAGCAAGGGGCCGATACCGGGGTTGGCTACTACCAGCAAGAGAGAGCCAGGAATCAAACCCAAGGAGGCCAAGCGGGAGCGCGCGTTGGAACCGGCCCGGATGCCGCACACCTTGGCCGTGGATCCTGTTCGTAAGGAATTCAAGGCCGGGGTTTCGTCTTTGGCACAGGTTTCCTGAGTAAAGCCTTGTCCATGCTTGCGGCGTCTTTTCCAGCGCATTGGGTACTCCAGTATTTCAGCCTAGGGGGCTCATGAAAAAGAATATGAAAATCATTGTCAGCCGAGAGAGGTGTACCTGCACTCCAAGACAGGTGTCAAGGGAAAACTCACACCAGGAGTACTCATTTGATCTGCGTACTGGTGTGGATACTGTTGCGGCCGTTGCTTTTGGCCGAGTACATAGCCTGGTCCGCCGCGCAGAGCAGACAGTCCAAGCCCTCGCTCTCGTTTTCAAAAAGTGCCAGGCCAAAACTGGCAGTGCAGTTGATACGGGTTTGTCCCAGGACCACGTCGTGGTGGGCAATGGCTTGCCTGAGCTTTTCCGCGACTTGTTCAGCCCTGTCTAAATCCGTTTCCGGCAACAGGACCGCGAACTCCTCGCCGCCCATGCGTCCGAATATATCGAGCTGGCGGAGATGCTCGCGGACCAAGACCGCGATTTCCTTGAGCACTGAATCCCCGGCATCGTGGCCGTGGGTGTCGTTGATGCGCTTGAAATGGTCCACATCGAAAAAAATCAGGGTCATGGGTGACCCGTTGCGCCTGGCCCTGGCCACCTCGCGTTGGCCCAATTCGAAAAAGTAGCGGCGGTTCCAGATCCGGGTGAGGCAGTCTGTGCGGGCCAGGGCCTCGAGCTCCTTGAGCATGCGCTGCTTGTCCGTGACGTCCACGACTAGAGCTTCCACCACGTGTGTTTCTTCCGAGTCGCTGTACAAGTCCTGGGCGTGGACCTCCACGTGCACCATGTCTCCGTTGCGTCGACGCAGCTCCAGGGGATGGTCCTTGAGCACACCTTGCTGCCTGAGTACAACCACAAAAGCGTTGTAGTGGTCCCGGGACAGGAACAACCCCTTGCCCATGTCTCGAACCATGATCAGCATTTCCTCGGCCGAGTCGTACCCAAAGATGCGCGCCATGGCCGGGTTGATGTCCAGGAGCCTGCCCTCAAGGGTTGATCGGTACACGCCTTGGACTCCGCCTTCGAACAAGCGGCGGTATTTTTCCTCGCTTTTGGTCAATTGCTCATTGAGGCTGTTCAACTGCCCCTGCATTCTGTCGCCCATCTTCACCAGCCGAGTGCTCTGCCGGTAAAGTTTGGCATAGCCGGAGAGCAGGCCCCGGAAGCTGTCCGCGGGAACTGTCTCCGCGTCGGCGGCGAGCAAGGCCTTGCCCTGGGCGATGATCTGCTCCTCATCGCTGAACAGGGAAAAATCGGATTTCACTCTGCGTCCTTGTAAGGCGCCATGATAAAAATGGCGGTTTTCAATTCCTCGGCAAACTCCTCGCCGCATTCCTTGGCGACTTCATTCTCCACGTGATGGCGCCAGCAGATATTCACCTCGATTCCACGCCCGGCTGCTTCATCCATGACGTCAAAGCAATTCATCAAAGCCTTGGAACTGGAGGAGTTGAAGTACACGATGTCCATATCCACCTTGACCGAGGCCCCGGACGAAAGGTTTGAGAAGTATTCCCGCAACCAAGAGAGCACGGGTTCAAAAAACCTGATGGCGTTTTCCGGGTAGGATTCGCCCCTCAGGGTTAATAGGGCGGCCAAGGGGTTGAAATCCACATGCAGGGTCGAGTTGGTCTGTTGAATAATGAGCGGTTTCATAAGTCATCCCGTCGCCTTGATGGACAAAAAAGCTGTTTCCGCATCCAGGGGTGAGATATGGCACTCCAAGGGTTCACTGGCGCGGCGGAACATCTCAATGAGGCCCAATCCAGCGCCCTTGCTTTGTTCTTCCGGCTCAAGCCTGCGCATACGCTGGTAGTGTTCCTTGAGTTCCTGCCTATTCATTTGTTGCAGAGCCTTAATGCTCTCTAAGACCTTTTCGCTTTCAGATTGGTGTATTCTGTTGCCAGAGATAATATAGAACTTATCCTCATCGCGGCCGACAATAACGATGCCATGTTTGAATCCTGGGCCTTCATCTTCAGGGCCAAATATATCTGGCTCAGTGTAGTTGATGATGTTTTGCATCAGTTCAATAAAGATAGAAAAAACACGTTGAATTGTTCCTCTGCCGGCGTTATCCACTTCCATCTTTTTTCGTAGTGCCGTGCCGATGCTCTCAATAATACTTTGGGATGTCGGCCCGTTGAAGCAGAAAATAATGCCATCCCTCTTCATGTCCATGTAGAATTTATGGAGATATTCCATCTTGCTCCTCTTTGAGAGAAAAACCGAGTACAGTGATGTCGTCTCGTTGAGCATTTCGTCCCTTGTACCGGTTAAAGGTTTGTTCCAGTTTGTCCATTTGGGTTTCCATGGGAAGATGGGCGTGTTCTTTGAGCCAAGCATGCAAACGGCTGCGTCCAAAAGGCAGCCGCTTGCCGCCGCCGATCTGGTCGGTAATACCGTCCGTGTATAAATAGGCGGTATGGCTCCCAGCAAGGGGGATGGCATGATTGGCGAATTTTTGGTCCATGGGTACATGCACGAAGCCCACGCCGCTTCGATCGCCCTTGACCTCCTGAACCCCGTCGTCGCCCACAAGGCAAAGCAGGCTCCTGGCCCCGGCAAAGTGCAGGACATGTTCCCCATGGTCCAGGCAGCAAACCGCGCCCTCCAAGCCGTCGTCGGAAAGGGTATTCTTTCCATGCTGGGAAAGGGCGTGCTTCAGGCCGTGGTTCATTTTCATCAACAGACGGCCTGGGTTGTTGATGCACGACACGTCAAGGTTTTGTTCAAAAAGCGAATTGACGATGAGGGTTAAAAAAGCTCCAGGTACGCCATGACCCGTGCAATCGAATACCGCGAGAAAAGTGTGGTTGCAGGTGCGTTTGACCCAATAGGCGTCGCCGCCCACGCCGTCGCGGGGCAGCCAAAACAGAAAGTGGTCGCCCAGGGCCAGTTTCAGGTCCTGGGGCGAGGGCAAAAAGGAGCGTTGGATGCGGCTGGCGTATTCTATGGACTCCAGTACTTGCCGCTGGGCGGTCTCCAGTTTCCTCAAGGTTTCTTGCAATTTGGTTTCCCGGTTGAGGAGACCCTGGACCATCCAGAAAATGTTGCGCTGCAAGCGAAGAAAGTCATGCTCCTCGCCCTTTTCCGGAGGCAGGTCAAAAAAGGCCGTGCGCCGGCCCTCTTTGACTTCATCCACGTAAGTATTGATGCGGCGCGTCTGGCGCAGGACAATCAGCTCTTCCATGGCCCGGCCCATAGGATAAAAAATCAGAAGGAATCCGGCGATGTAGAGGGCCAATGCGTTCTGCAAGGCATCGTGCCCGGCCTGGTGCAACAGGAGCAGGGAAGCCAAAGGTGGGATAAGGCCCAGCACCATCAGTAACAAGTTGATCTTGACCCTGATGCCGAGGTTGGAAAGGCCGTCCAGAATGCGGTGCGGGAACAGAGGG